>JAGBNY010000041.1 GCA_017634175.1 Lachnospiraceae bacterium | reverse complement strand
ATTTGCTTCGTGGCCGATGCGATCCGCTCACTTATCTCCAGCGATGACACGGCGGCTAGGAACGGCGGGGATGAATTCGGCGTGATCCTCGTCTCTGATAACGAGACTTATTGCGCAGATTTTACAAAGAATTTCCTGGCGATTTTTGATAATAATCCACGGACCGCGGAAAAGCCTTACCCCGTGCATGCCAGCATCGGCTCCTGCACAGTTTCGGACGCCGAGCACAACAGCCTTCAAGAAGCCTTGAAAATTGCGGACGAACGGATGTATGCCAATAAAAAGGAATACAAGGCAGCCCATCCTGAGTTCAATATGCGGCTTAACGAGAAAACAGCCACGCTCTAAGCAATATATCTTCTATGCGTTCTACCTGCACGGTTGGCGAATATCTGATAAAACAGCCACACTCCATTCCTGCGATGGATGTGTGGCTGTTTTGCTAGATAGAAAGGTCTTGTAAAATAAAATTGCATCGTATTTCAAATGTGAGGTACCTTTCTATGGCATATATCAAGAGAACGCTTGAGCGGCAGAGCAGTTATCTGCGATCATTTATGTCAGCAGGAGCTCCCTCTTATGGAGCAGAATACCCGCCCTCCTGATTCCAATGATTACCTTTATCAAATCGACCTCATAAAAAGGACGTATCTGATTTAACAGCATTTCTCGAATAATCTTCATTATAATCTCCAAAATCCCAAGTTGCACCTATGGTATCGTGTTTATTTTAACAAAAAATTGTATTTTGTCAACGCAAGACCTTTTTCATTTGGACAATTCAGGATAATTTTCAATATTATCCACGTTCTGGAGACTCTAATTTCCACCTTTACGGCTGCCAAATATCTGGCAAAACAGCGTGAAAGAATACCCGATTCACTACTATTGCGGCGAACTGCATCAAATCCCTCACCCTTTCCGTATCAGACATTTCTGTCCCTGAAAGGCAAAGCCGTATTTCAATATGTTTTCCTCAGATATACCCTTCTGCAAAAGGTCAGTTTCGTATTTTTTCTCCTCTATCTGCTTCAGGGCATTCATCGCCGTGTCCTCCAGGCTCTTTTCGCCGTATTCGGTGTCCTGCACCTTGAATTCAATAATGACCGCAGGACTCAGGGAATCCGCGGATTTAGGCTCCATTACCACATCGTAACGCCCGTAACCGCTTTCTCTATTGGACTTCAGCAAATAGTCCTTATGCCTGTCCACCATGAGTCCCAGGACAAAGCCATGATAGAACCGCTCTGGCGCTTTCTGCCGGGAGGGGTCTTTTCCCGTATCAAAATAGCTGAAAGTGGCAAGCGCCACGTCATTCATGTAGAGATTCATCTCTCTCTCATCGCCCCGAAGCATCGCGGATACGAATTTTGTGAATCCCCTGTTTTTGCTGAACCACCTCCTGACCATCTTCTCAAACATCTGCTTCACTTCAAAATTGGTGAGCTTCAGCCTGTAAACAGGAATATCCTCCGGGCTGTCCTGCAATAATTCAACCACTCGAACGTATCCCGCTGCCAAGAGCAGACTCCAGATGGCATTTTCATCTTCATCCAACTGGTTAAATACTATTTGCTCATCTATCTCAGTCTCTATGCAGCCGCCAGAGAGGAGTGTCTCGAACTCAACTTTGACATCGGCCGCCCCCTCCCTGATAAGCTTCCCCACAAGCCCATTGGAGCTGGTATTCGCCCAATATGTATCATACTTGCCCTTATCGAGGTACATTGTGACAGACCATGGGTTATAAATATCGCTCACCCTGCCGAAGGTGAAGCCATCATACCAGAATTTCACCTTCTCCTTTTCGGCCGGGTCAATGCCCTGCTCGTCCATAGCTTTGAAGACCTCTTCCTCGGTGAAGCCGAAGGCCGTCTCATACTCATGTGAAGTGGTGGTCACTACCGCCAGGTTATTCAGATCCGAAAAAATCGACTCCTTGCTGACCCTCGTGATCCCTGTCAACACCGCCCTCTCCAAATAGGGATTCGTCTTGAAGGTATTATTGAAGAGAGCCCTTATATAGGCCGTCATTTCGTCCCAGAAACCATTTATGTACGCTTCCTGCATCGGGGTGTCATACTCATCTAGCAGCACTATGCATTTCTTCCCGTAGTAACGATAGAGCCACTCGCATAAGTGATTAAGCGAATTAGACGAGTCTGCATCCGCCATGTCAATTGACACTCTATTGAAGATTTCTCTGTCTCCATCTGAAAAGATATCGGATTTAAACATCTCCCTGTGCTGATTGTATAGACTGAGCATCATCGTATTCAGCATCTTTCGAGTCTCCTCGAAGCTCGTGAATTTCACCCCAGCAAAGGACAGGAATATCACCGGATAGGATCCTTGGAGAGTCCTGTATTCATCATCTCTCCATATGTCTAACCCCTCGAAGAGATCCCCCCTATCTGAGTGCTTATTGGAGAAGAAGTAGTCAAGCATACTCATATTTAGGGTCTTTCCGAAACGCCTGGGGCGGGTGATCAGCGTCACGCAGTCCCCCGAATCCCACCATTCCTTTATGAATGAAGTTTTATCAATGTAGAAGCAGTCATTCTCGCGCAGGCTCGCAAAGTCCTGTGCGCCAATAGCAATTGTCTTACTCATTCTTAACCTCCTTAAAAGAACCCTACAGGTAGAAAAATTGAGCAGGGGGATCTCCCCTGCCCAATCCTCAGCAATGCTTCAATGTTTCGCTTTAGTACCTCAAGCTTTTCTTACATCAGCTGCTTGAACATGTCAATGACCTGATCCAGGCTGGCTTCTCTGGGATTCCCGGGATAGCAGGCATCCGCAAGGGCATCCTTGGCGAGCTGCTCCAGGTCTTCCTCCTTGATCTTCTCATTCTTCTTCGGAATGCCTACGTCCTCAGAAAGCTTCTTGACAGCATTTATCGCAGCATCCTTATATTCCTCCGGGCTCATGGAGTCCACGCCCTCGACTCCCATCGCCCTCGCGATCTCGCGGTAGCGCTCCCCGCAGCTGTCCCTGTTGAATTCCATGGTTATCGGAAGGAACATCGCGCAGGCCACGCCGTGCGGTGTATCATAGTGAGCGGAAAGAGTGTGCGCCATCGCATGGTCTATGCCAAGGCCCACATTCGAGAAGCCCATTCCCGCAATGTATTGAGCCATTGCCATGCCGTCCCTGCCCTCCGGCTCATTATTTACCGCAGAGCGCAGATGCTTCGAGATAAGCTTGATCGCCTCCAGGTGGAACATATCCGTAAGCTCCCAGGCGGCCTTTGTGGTATAGCCCTCTATTGCGTGGGTCAGGGCATCCATCCCGGTCGAGGCCGTGAGTCCCTTCGGCATAGAGGACATCATGTCCGGGTCCACCACCGCTATATACGGGATATCGTTCGTATCGACGCAGACAAATTTCCTCTGCTTCTCCACATCCGTGATGACATAATTGATCGTGACTTCAGCCGCAGTACCTGCGGTAGTCGGCACAGCTATTGTAGGAACGGCATGCTTCTTCGTGGGAGCCACGCCCTCAAGGGAGCGCACGTCCTCAAATTCCGGATTGGAGATGATCACGCCTATCGCCTTTGCCGTATCCATGGACGACCCGCCGCCAATCGCGACTATCGCATCCGCTTTGCAGTCCTTGAAGGCCTTCACGCCATTCTGGACATTCTCTATCGTGGGATTCGGCTTGATGTCCGAATACAGTGTATAGGCGATTCCCGCCTTATCCAAGAGATCCGTCATCTTCTTTGTCACTTCGAACTTGATCAGATCCGGGTCCGATGCCACGAAGATATGCTTGTATCCGCCCCTCTCGATCTCCGGGACTATCTCCTGAATCGCTCCCTTCCCATGATAAGAAATATTATTGAGTACAATCCTGTCAGCCATAAATCTGCCTCCTTATTAAGTTGAACTATTTCTTAAGAGCCGCCTTTGCCACAGCCCTCAAACTACGATTATATCACTTTGACGGCATTTTGCAATAAAATGTTTCCTTAAGATGTCCGCATCTTTTCAGTACTCCCTCCCACTCCTTCCTTGTGATATAATCAGGCTTTGTTTTGATTTTTGCTAACAGACTGCCCGGATCCAGGCCTAAGCGCCTTATAGCGCCAATAGCGGCTCTTTCAAGCGTAATCTCATTATTCGTTGTCTGACACTTTAGATTCTCATCCGAAAAAGCATGGTCATGGTCCATGAGCGGGTGCAGGCCCTCTATAGCGTTCAATTCATTGTCAACAAAGAATCCCCAGTTCCCTATATGCCTGTCGCTGTTCCCTATGATATAATCAGCAATGTTCATCATATGGAATTCATTTGAGTTAGGATATTTTTCTAATTCCTCATAAGGGTCCTTATTATTCAAATCACAGAATGTACAAAATGACTCCCAGGGAAGGATGGACCTGTACTCATCACTTATTATTTTGCACTTGGAAATGATTTCGCCGTCTTTCTCTATTCTTTCGAGCCGTTCTTCAGTCGCTATATCTCTCAAAGCTTCACTATCTGCTTTCACATAGCTGACATGGGGAATCTCCAGCTCCTCCAAAATCTGAGAAGCCGCAATTTCCTTACGCGAGACTTTATACATATACAGGCCGTCGGCTTCCTTTCTAAGACATTTTGCTGTCAGTCCCTGCGCCCCGAGTTCCGGTGAATGAAGGTGGTTTGTCATAACAAGATTCTTTAGATTCGCAGCTTCTCCCGTAAGAGAAACTCTTGAGATTTGTTCCATCAAAGAATTATCATATTGATTAACATCTTTCCAGCCAAGGCGCTCATTTTCATCCTTGATCCAATAGCAGTCTGTAAACTGGGTAAAATGCAGCAGTTTTCCATATGCGTAGGTATTATTTTGAGATATGCCGAGAGCGGCGGTGATGCTTTTTGCATTGGTGCGTCCAATGTTCATGATGCGCATTTCAGTCCATCCATGGAATATCATGTCGAAATCCAAGCCCTCAGTTCTAAGGTCGAATGGAAGTCTCTCATAATGAATGATATCGACATCGAATCCTTGAATCCTCGCTACCGGAATATCTTTATACATAAGGTATTTTATGATAGAATTCATGATAAATCCTTGCTTTGATATGGGCACTACCGCCCCTCTTTACGCCATTTTCTGACTGACAGAGAGCTGCCCTCAAGTCAATACCTTGCAGTACATCATGGTGTCCAATATCTACCACAGCAGCTATAGATTCAGAAATGGTTATCCTATAAAAAGGCTGAAGTACGAGAAACCAAATTCACAGATTTGCATTCGCACTCAAAGGGTTATTGAGACGTAGGTATGCTCGAATAATTCGGTTTGTGCTGTCAGGCTATTCCATGTCCTTGAAATCAATGCTCAATCCCGAAATAATATGAGACGGCACATTTTCCCTCATCGAGTATTCCTTGGCAGCAAAAATTTCATCCTGCAATAAATAAGTCTGCACCGAGCCATTCATAGGGTTCACTATCCAATACTCTTTGACCCCGGCATCCCTATAGAGCTTAAGCTTTGTGATATAGTCATGGGACAGATTTCCAGGAGATGCCACCTCTATTATCCAGTCCGGAGCTCCCTCACAGCGGTTTTCCTTTATTTTCGACCTATCGCAAATTATGGATAAATCCGGCTGGACTATGTTCCCATCTTCATCAGGAAAGAGCTTCACATCATAAGGCGCCGGTATGACCTTGCATGGCACCCCCTTCAGGCTTATGTGATTCGCAATCGCCCTGTTCAATGCGCTGACAATGAGCTGATGGACCGTGCTAGGAGACGACATATCGTAAAATATGCCATTTATCAATTCACATCGCCGCTCTTCAGGCAAAGAATAATATTCCTCTTCCGTCACGTACTGTATTTTCTTGGCTTCATAATTATAATTCATAATACTTCTAAGGTTCGCCTCTCTATGTATTTTATTCACTGCGGGAACAGCACTCAAATGCCAATGCCCCAGCTCTAGATGGTGTGCTAGCTCTGTCATACTCTTCTTTCAAGTCCTCTGCCAGATAATCATCACTCATACAATGCAAACCTGCGATACCTTCCCGCAACAACTTGTACTATTCCAGTTCATTCTCAGACTTTATCGTCATTGCCTCTGTCTTTGCCATTCATTTATCTGCTTATTTCCCGAGCAGATAAATGACTCTTCATTAGAATATCAGAGAAATCAGCTTTTGGCAATATTAAAAAGCGCAGATTTTCAAGCTTGAAGCGAGATAATCACCTAGACGGACGGAAATGGTCATCCTATAACGAAATTTCTCTCTGACGTAAATTTATTGCGAAGATGACGCTTGGATGTATTTTACAAAAATAAAAAAATCCGAAAAAGTGCGAATGTCACAAAGGTCTCGCCATCGGAGACCATGCTTTTGACGGTTGCAACCAACTGACCGAACTGGAGATTCCGAACGGTGTGGAAAGTATTGGTTCAGCAGCTTTTATCGGCTGCAGCAGCTTGACAAAGGTCAGTCTGCCTTCTTCGCTTGAATCAATCAGCGAAAGCTTGTTCTACAAATCTTGCTTCTTTAAGTGATATAGGCACAATTCCCAGCAAGGTAACAGAGATAGGCGATAAAGCGTTTTCCGGCTGCACCAATCTCCAGAGCGCAAATGTGCCATATAAATCGAACGTGCCAGATGGACTATTCTCCGGATGCTCCAATTTGACAAAGATTGAGCTGTCGCCTTTCATAAGCCGAATTGGTGCCGAGGCTTTCCGCGGCACCTCTATAACAAGCATTACATTGCCAGAGAATCTTAGCTCAATCGGTGCGTGCTGTTTTTATGGATGCAAGAACCTAAAGGAGATTCATATACCAAAGCACGTCAAAGAAATCTCACGCATAAATGCCTATGATTCTTACTCAACTTATCAACCTAGCAAGATTGATAAAATAGCTATCCCGCGTTCAGTAAGGCACTGTAAATAAATAACTTCCGAAAATTTCACAGAATTTTTCTTCGAGGTCGTAGGTCAGGATGAGGGCGCATAGCAGGCTATGTAACCGAATCCTGACCTGCGAGATCGGAGAAAAAGGCAAGAAATTTATGAAGTTATTTGTTTACAGGGCCTTACATCTATAGCGTATT
>JAGBNY010000040.1 GCA_017634175.1 Lachnospiraceae bacterium | reverse complement strand
TCGCTGAATAAGACAGAGGCGGTGACGAGGATAATCAAAGAGTCCGGAATAGTGGACTTTGTGTAGAAGTGTTGGAAAGGACAGATTGTGTCAGAGATTAAATCGGATATAGAAATAGCGCAGGGGACTCCGATGCTGCCGATTAGCGAGATTGCGGCAATGGCGGGGATTCAGGAAAAATACCTGGAGCAATATGGCAAGTACAAGGCAAAGGTGGACCAGGGCGCACTAAGGGACTTGGATAGTCCTGATGGAAAGCTTATCTTGGTAACTGCGATCAACCCCACGCCTGCGGGGGAGGGAAAGACCACGACCACTGTAGGCTTGGCGGATTCTTTGAGGGCTCTTGGCAAGAAGGCTATAGTGGCACTTAGAGAACCCTCTTTGGGACCCGTCTTCGGGATAAAGGGAGGAGCAGCAGGAGGAGGCTTCGCCCAGGTGGTGCCCATGGAGGAGATTAATCTGCACTTTACAGGGGACTTTCATGCGATAGGTTCCGCAAATAATCTCCTGGCGGCCATGCTGGATAATCATATCTATCAAGGGAACGCCTTGAATATTGACCCAAGGCGGATCACCTGGAAGCGCTGCATCGACATGAACGATAGGCAGCTTAGGTTCGTGACCGATGGATTGGGCGGGAGAGTGAATGGGGTGCCAAGAGAGGACGGCTTCGACATCACCGTGGCCTCGGAAGTCATGGCCGTGCTGTGCCTCTCATCGGACATTGACGATTTGAAAGAACGCTTAAGCAGAATTGTAGTGGGCTATACCTACGATGAGGCTCCTGTGACTGCGGGGGACCTGAAGGCTGAGGGAGCCATGGCGGCACTATTAAAGGAGGCGCTGAAGCCGAATCTGGTACAGACCCTGGAGCATACTCCGGCCTTCGTGCATGGGGGGCCTTTTGCGAATATAGCGCATGGCTGCAATTCCCTGGTCGCTACGAAGTGTGCGCTAAAGCTTTCCGACTATACCGTGACTGAGGCGGGCTTCGGGGCGGATCTCGGCGCAGAGAAATTCTTAGATATCAAGTGCCGTTTATCGGGACTCCGTCCTTCTGCGGTGGTCATAGTCGCGACAGCGAGGGCTCTTAAATATAATGGCGGAGTGCCGAGGAATGAGACAGGAAAAGAGGATTTAGAGGCCCTTGAAAGGGGCATTCCGAATCTTTTGAAGCATATCTCTAATATAAAAGAGGTCTACAAGCTGCCCTGCGTAGTTGCGATAAATCGTTTTCCCCAGGATAAAGAGAAGGAGCTGGCTCTAATTAAGGATAAGTGCCAGGAAATGGGCGCAAAGGCTGTACTGTCCGAAGTATGGGCTAATGGAAGCAAAGGCGGTCTAGAGCTGGCGGAAGAGGTGGTAAGGCTCTGTGAAATGAAGAATGATTTTACTTACGCCTATGAGCTGGATAAACCGATAGAGGATAAGATTCAGGCAATTGTCACTAGGATTTATGGCGGGAAAGGAGTGTCCTTTTCAAAGGCCGCGGAGAAGGAGATAAGGCAGCTGAATGATCTGGGCTTTTCCGGTCTTCCAATCTGCATGGCAAAGACCCAATATTCACTCACAGACAATCCGAATATCTTGGGGGCACCCAGGGACTTCGTTGTCACAGTGAGAAATATCAAGGTGGCAGCGGGAGCGGGTTTCCTGATCGCTTTGACCGGGGACATCATGACCATGCCCGGGCTTCCAAAGTCCCCTGCGGCAGAGAGAATCGATGTGGATTCAAATGGGGTGATTTCGGGACTCTTTTGAGAGATCTTTTAGACCAAAGTGGATGTCGGATATTCTTTGATTATTTATCCGTTCTATTGGGCTTAGGATCTGTAAACAATTAATCTGAGCGATAGCTTTGTCAGAAAGCCTCGCCGTACCCCGGTACGGCCACGTTTTCTTCAAGGCGTGTTTTTTATGCCCGCTCTCGAAAAAATATCTCACGAAACCTGCTCGGTTAATTTGTTTGCAGCTCCTTATTGTGGCTATGATGTTTGGGAGAGTATAGATATGGACTTTGTTGACAGATCCTGTCGGGACTTCGTGGAGGTGCTTTCATCCAAGGAACCTGTTCCCGGGGGCGGCGGAGCGGCAGCTTTGATCGGAGCCCTTGGAACGGCTCTTGGAAACATGGTGGGCAGCCTCACAGTAGGCAAGAAAAAATATGCCGAGGTGGAAGAAGAATTAAGAGAGCTTATGCGGGAGTGCAATGAGCTGGAAAAGGAACTTTTGGACCAGGTTGAAGCCGATGCAAGGGGCTTTCAGCCTTTAGCTAGGGCTTATGGTATTCCAAAGGAGGACCCTGACCGGGACCGGGTGTTGGAAGAAGCGACTTTAGAAGCCTGTAAGGCTCCTATTCGTATAATGGAGCTTTGCAGCGAGGGCTTAGACAAGGTCAAGGTCTTCGCTGAGAAAGGCTCTGTCTTGGCGCTCTCCGATGCGGGCTGTGCTGCCGTGAGTCTGAAAGCCGCCATGCAGGCAGCAGCCTTGAATGTCTTTATTAATACCAAAAGCCTTAAAGACAGGACTCTTGCGCAGGAAATAGACCTGAAATGTGTGAGTCTCATGGATGAATATCTTCCTTTGGCAGACCGGATCTTTGGCGGCGTTATGGGAAAATTAAGAAATGAGTAAAGAATTATCTGGAAAGAAAACGGCCGAGGCATTGGACAGCCGAAACAGGCAGAAGGTCGAGGAGCTTAGGCTTAAGGGAATCGTTCCCTGCCTTGCAATATTGAGGTGTGGGGAGGATCCATCGGACATGAACTATGAGCGGGGGGCTTTGAAGAAAGCCTCTTTGCTTGGAATCGAGACAAGGCTGGTGACGCTCCCGGAGGACGTTTCATCGGATAGATTGAAACAGGAAATAGAGAAGCTGAATCAGGACTCGAAGGTCCATGGAGTGCTTATGTTTCGGCCTCTCCCAAAAGGACTTCGCCCGGAAGAAGAGGAAATCATAAATACTCTTGATTCGGCAAAAGATGTGGACGGCATGACCTATTTAAGTAATGCCGGGGTTTATGCGGGCAGCAGCTTGGGCTTTCCGCCCTGCACGCCGGAAGCCGTGATGGAGATTCTTTCTTTCTATGGGTACGATTTGACCGGAAAGAAGGTGACTGTGATTGGAAGATCCTTGGTGGTGGGGAAGCCTGTCGCTATGATGCTGATCGGGGCCAATGCGACGGTAACAGTCTGCCATACACGTACTGTGAATGTGCCTCAAATAGCGAGGGAAGCTGATATCATAGTCACGGCAGCGGGGGTGCTTAATAGCCTTACAAAGGACTTTGTGCGTCCGGGCCAGACTGTAATTGATGTGGGCATAAATTGGGACCCAGAAAAAAATGATGGCAAGGGTGGAATCTCTGGAGACGTTTGTTTCAATGAGGTATCAAGCATTGTCAGCGCATTGACCCCTGTGCCTGGCGGAGTTGGATCTGTCACGACTTCGGTACTCATGTGGCATGTCATAGAGGCTGCTTTTAGAATTCACGGACAAGAAGGGTGATGGATACGGGGTTTTGAATAGTACTCTATAAATTACAGTCAGGGAGCTATGGAGCGTACACATATATGAAGAGAATTATCTTGACTGGCGGGGGGACGGCGGGGCACTGTATCCCGAATTTGGCTCTTGTTCCCCATTTGAAGCTAATTGGCTTCGATATTGGATATATAGGGTCCATTGAAGGGATAGAATCGAAACTGGTTAAAAATGCCGGACTTCCCTATTATGGGATTTCTACGGGTAAGCTTCGGCGCTATTTTGATTTGAAGAATTTCACGGATCCGTTGAGAGTGATCAAGGGATATGGGGAAGCTTTAGGGATTTTAAGGAAGCTGCGGCCGGACATAGTTTTTTCTAAAGGGGGCTATGTATCGGTCCCAGTCGTAAGGGCTGCCGCCTTGCTGGGGATACCTGTGATCATCCATGAATCGGACATGACGCCCGGTCTTGCGAATAAGCTTTGCATAGGGGCTGCCAAAAAGGTCTGCTGCTCTTTCAGGGAGACAATGGGGCATATCCCGGATAATAAGGCCGTTTTTACGGGCTCTCCAATCAGGGATGAATTGAAGCTTGGAAACAGGGACAGAGCCGTGGAATTCACCCATATACGAGAGGGGGACTACCCCTGTCTTTTGGTAATGGGAGGGAGCCTCGGAGCCCAGCACGTAAATGAGGCCGTGAGACGGGTGCTTCCCAAGCTCCTGCCGGAAATGAACGTGATTCATCTTTGCGGCAGGGGTAAGCTTGATCCTACCTTGAATCGGACTAATGGCTATATCCAGTATGACTATATTGATAAGGAGATGGCGGATCTCTTCGCCCTTGCGGACTTCGTGATATCTAGAGCGGGATCCAATGCGATTTTCGAGATCCTTGCCATGAAGAAACCGAATCTCCTGATCCCGCTTCCGGCGGGAAGCTCCAGAGGCGACCAAATCTTGAATGCGGAGAGCTTTGAGAGATCAGGGTATTCGCTGGTGCTGAAGGAAGAGGATATGAGCGATGAGTCCTTGCTTAAGGGCATAATGAGTTTAAGGGAGAACAAGGACAAATTTATTTCAAGGATGTCTGAAGCCAAGGAATCGGACGCTATAAATACAATTTGTGAATTGATAAACAATACTGTGCATGAGAAAGGATGGGGATAAGCATGAAAGAAGATTGCATTTTCTGCAAATTGGCAAATGGTATCATACCGACTAAAAGCATCTATGAGGATGATGATTTCAAGATTATCATGGATGCATCACCTGCGACACGGGGGCACGCCTTGATTGTTCCAAAGGAGCATAACGAGAATATCTATGACCTGCCGGATGGAACTGCTGAGAAGGTCTTTAAGCTGGCCCGCGATCAAGCCGCAAGGATAAAGGAAACGCTGGGTGCCGATGGCTTTAATATAGTGCAGAATAATGGTGAGATCGCGGGGCAGACGGTCTTTCATTTCCATATGCATTTAATTCCAAGGTACAAGGACGATGGGCAGCTTTTAGGGTGGAAGCATGGACTTGTAAGCGAGGCAGATATAGATAAGGCTTATGAAAAACTGAAAGGATGATTAGTGAGTCTTAAAAGGCCATTAGGCAGAAAGGGGCGGGCAAGAAATCTCACTTGATGAGATTTCTCGCCCGCCTGCCTTTAATCATTTATTGTTCTGTAAAGACATCTTTCTTAAGGCCGCATACCGGACATTCAAAATCATCTGGTACATCTTCCCATTTAGTGCCGGGAGCGATGCCGTGATCCGGGTCTCCGGCAGCCTCGTCATAAACATATCCGCAGGGGCATTCATACTTCTTCATAGCATTGTTCTCCTTCTTAAAAGATATAGTCATTCAATATTATCATGGACAAAATTAAATAACAAGGTGTATTTTAAAAGTCATTTTGGATTTTAACGGTTAATTTTGACCCTGAATAGTACTTTTGTTGTTGGAGCCGCTCGCGTCTCGGGGCGTGGAGATTTATTTCACCAGCTTCCAGATATCCCTATCGTATTCAGCGATAGTGCGGTCTGATGAGAAGAAGCCGGCCTTTGCGATATTGAAGAGCATCATCCTCTTCCATTTTTCCCTGTCCTCGAAATCAGCGAAGATACGTTCCTTCGCCTTGATATAGTCCTCCAGGTCTAAAAGCGTCATGAACCAGTCTTTATTCAAAAGCTCCTTATAGAGTCTTTCCAGATTCTCTTTGTGTCCAATCTTTAAGGCTTGTTTGCCAACAATGAAATCCACCGCTTCTTTGACCACAGGAGATTTCTTGTAAATGTCCTTAGAAACGTAATCAGCTTTCGCATAATGCTCTATTACAGCATCTGATTTCGCACCAAAGATATAGATATTGTCGTCTCCGACCAGGTCATGGATTTCGACATTTGCCCCATCATCTGTTCCGAGGGTAATTGCCCCGTTCAGCATGAACTTCATGTTTGAGGTGCCGGAGGCCTCCTTTGAAGCCAGGGAGATCTGCTCGGAGATATCGCAGGCTGGAATCAGCTTCTCGGCATAGGAGACATTGTAATTTGTTACCATTACCACCGTCATGTACTTATTCACATCAGGGTCATTATTCACAATCTCCTGCAGCACCAAGATCAGGTGGATGATATCCTTGGCTATGACATAGGCCGGAGCCGCCTTTGCGCCAAAAATGAAGGTGATTGGACGAATCGGTTTCTTCCCGGCCTTGATCTCCAAGTATTTATGGATGATATAGAGGGCGTTCATCTGCTGCCTCTTATATTCATGGAGTCTCTTGATCTGGATATCAAAGATGGAATCGGGATTAAGCTCTACTCCCTCTTTTTCCTTTATGTAGGAAATGAGCTCCGCCTTCTTATCTTTCTTGATCTGCTCCAGGGCATCTAAGACTTTTTTATCGGACTTATATTCCAGGAGCTTTTCCAGTTTGTCGGCATCTTTCTTATAGCCGATTCCGATGGTTTTATCCAGCAGCGCGGTCAAAGGCCTGTTGCAAAGCAGGAGCCAGCGGCGGAAGGTTATTCCATTGGTCTTATTGTTGAATTTCTGAGGATAGAGCTTATAGAAGTGATTGAGCTCTGTCTCCTTCAGGATGTCGGTATGGATTGCCGCCACTCCATTCACAGAGTATCCATAGTGGATATCTATGTGAGCCATATGCACAAGCTTATTCTCGTCTATAATCTGGATTTTAGAGTCCTTATTAACGGCCTTAACACGGTTTGAAAGCTCCTTGATGATGGGTATCAATTGCGGGACAACTTTTTCAAGGTATTCAAGCGGCCATTTCTCCAGGGCCTCGGAGAGGATGGTGTGATTTGTATAGGCTACAGTACGGCTAACGACCCTAATAGCCTCATCTATCGTGAATTCCTCTTCCTGTGTGAGGATCCTTATAAGCTCCGGGATAACCATGGTGGGGTGGGTGTCATTAATTTGAATAGCCACGTGCCTGTCCAGCTCGTGGAGATCGTAACCCTTTTCCTTCATCTCCTTTAATATGAGGCGGGCGCCGTTCGATACCATGAAATATTGCTGATAGACCCGAAGGAGCCTGCCCTCGTCATCGGAATCGTCCGGATAGAGGAAGAGGGTGATATTCTTCTCTATGGCAGTCTTGTCGAAATCAATGCCCCTTTTTACTATCTTTTCATCCAGCTCAGGCGTATCGAATAAGTGGAGCTTGATGACCCCTCCATCGTACCCAATAATGTCAATATCATACATCACGGACTTAATCTTGCGGTCGCCGAACACCACCTCGAATTCGGTGTCGGTCTTCTTGAGCCAGGAGTCCTTTTCGATCCAAACATCTTTCTCAGCGTCCTGTTTAAGGTCCTTAAAAACCTGATGGAAAAGCCCAAAGTGATAATTGAGTCCGATTCCTGCACCAGGGAGACCGAGGGTAGCTATGGAATCCAGGAAACAGGCGGCGAGCCTGCCTAGTCCGCCATTACCTAGAGAGGGCTCGGGCTCGATTTCTTCGATTTCAGCGAGGGAGGTGCCCGCTTCCTTGCATAGGGAGTCTGCCTCGTCATATATCCCAAGATTCAGCAAATTATTTGAAAGCAGCTTCCCAATCAGGAATTCCGCAGAGATATAGTAGACCTTGCGGTACCCGTCGATCACTTCTTTTTCGGCTGTGAGCTCCTGCGTGAGCTTCAGAAGGGCTTTCCAGAGCTCTTTTGCTGTGCATTTGCTGTAGGGCTTTTTGTATAGCATGTTGGTAATGGTACTTAATCTTTCTTTAATGTCCATGAGCTTCTCCTTGAAAATACGTTTTTTGGAGTCCTGTCAAGGCTTTGCTGCGGCATATGATTCCCTTTTAAGACTCCCGAAAAATATGGCTATTGATATACTACAACGCGGCTTTTCCATGTGCAAGGGAAAAGTTTCCAACCCAATGTCAACCATAATCATATTTAAGGTTGACAACCCCTTGCGTTCCCATTAAGATAATTCCTATGGAAAAGAAATTATCATTGAATACCTTTGACGTCACTGCTACTGCGCTGCTGGCTGCCTTGATCTGCGTGCTTGGGCCGCTGTCGCTGCCGATAGGGCCTGTGCCAATTTCACTGGGTTCCCTTGCGGTCTATTTGGCCGCCTACATAGGAGGAAAATATCGGGGAACCATGGCAGTCCTGCTATATCTCCTTATCGGGCTTGTGGGAGTGCCTGTGTTTTCAAATTTTTCAGGAGGGATAGCAAAGCTCATAGGTCCTACTGGAGGATATCTCATAGGCTATATTCCCATGGCGCTCCTGATCGGAGCTGCTTCCGACAAGGGCAGGCGGGTGATTGTCTTGATCGCCATGATAGCGGGGACATTGATCCTATATGCACTCGGTACGGCCTGGCTTGCAGTATCTGCGCACATGGGCTTCATTCAGGCACTTTCTGCAGGGGTGATACCCTTTATCCCGGGAGACTTATTGAAGATTGCGGCGGCGGCAATTATTTCCCCAAAGATTAAAAGCAGGATTGTACCTTTGGCAAAAATGTGATAGAGTTAGAAGAGGTATACTTTCAGACTGTAGAATCGGCGCAGAGCAGCTTAAATTCTGCACAAAGACTCGCAAACTGAGCTTCGCAATGTGTTGTCCGCAACCTGGGACTGTTTGCGAATCTTTGGAGCAGGCTGACCCTGCAGTTTGTATATTTTGCTAAGGAGCCTGCCGTGAAAAAGATTATGATCGTAGACGATGAGATGATTTCTCTCATGATGACTGAGCACATTTTGTCTACAGAATATAACACTATTTGCGCATCTTCAGGCCAGGAGGCCATTTCTCTCTATGAGCAGGAGCGGCCTGACATGGTTCTATCAGATCTCAGAATGCCCGGAATGTCAGGCTATGAGCTGCAGCAGCGGCTTCAGAAGATGTTTTCTGAGACGATTCCTTTCATGTTCATGACTGCCGACAGCGATGATGAGACTGAAAGCAAGGGTTTCGAGAATGGGGCTTTGGATTTTATCCGTAAGCCCTTCCGCGCTGATGTCTTGCTGCGCAGGGTCGGCAATATACTTCAAACGGTAGAGCAGATTCAGGGGCTTAAGAAAGCCGCGGTCACAGACCCAATGACAGGTCTTTTAAATAAGGCCTCGGCTCAGGAAGAGATAGGGGTTCTTTGCCGCAGCGCTTCGGGAGTCCTTATGATGATCGATCTCGACAGCTTCAAGCTGGTCAATGATATCTATGGGCATGCCATGGGGGACAAGGTCCTCATTCGTTTTGCTGAAATCATCAGATCCGCTGTACGTTCCACTGACCTTGTGGGGCGTATGGGTGGGGATGAATTCATTGCGTTCTGTCAAAATATCCCGGACGAATCAGTCATAGCAAAAAAATCAGAATATATCAATTCTAGGCTCGTGGAGTCCGCCAAGGAATTCATGGGAGAGGATATGAATATCCCATTAGGGGCCTCCTTGGGCTGCGTTATGGCGCCCGAAGAGGGGGACAATTTCCATGATTTATACAAAAAGGCGGATAAGGCCTTATATAATGTGAAGCAGCATGGAAAGCATGGCTATGCGTTCTATAAAGACGACTCAGGCAGTGAAGGGATCGCTGGAGAAAGAGTGACCGACCTCGCAAACACCTTTATGATTCTTAAGGAGCGAAATCCAGCAAAGGGAGCCTTTGTACTTTCGTATGAGCACTTTAGGTCGGTCTTTCGCTTCTTATACAGGATAACAGGGAATTATAAGAAGGAAATCTGGATGGCGATGTTCACCCTGATCGAAAAGGATGGGGCGGACATTGAAATGAGCCAGGCGGAAGCCTCAGACGCTTTTTTCTCAATTCTCTGCAATTCCTTGAGGCAGAGCGATATAGTTACTGAGCAGGGCAAGAATCAGTTCCTGGCTGTGCTATATGAGCTTTCCAGGGCAAATATGGATCAGGTGATGATCCGGGTGATGGACAATTGGAAGGAGGACCCGGCATCCCATTCCTACTCTATAGTCTATGAAATGGACATAATGAAATAGTTACACAATCAGGAGGAAAAAATGATGAGCAAGGTAACTTATGACTTGAGGAATACGGCTGAATTTATAAGTGACGAGAAGATTCATATCGTCACGGCTCAGGCTGAGTCAGCAAAGGAGATTTTGCTGTCCAGAAAGGGCGCAGGAAATGATTTCCTGGGATGGATTGATTTGCCGGTGAATTATGATAAGGAAGAATTTGAGCGCATTAAGAAGGCGGCGGCTAAGATTCAGAGCGACAGCGAGGTCTTTTTGGTTATAGGCATCGGTGGGTCTTACCTGGGTGCCAGGGCGGCTATCAATTTCCTGAGGCACAATTTCTACAATCTCCAGCCCAAAGACCAGAGAAAGACCCCTGAAATCTATTTCCTTGGAAATAACATTTCTTCGTCCTATATGTTCGACTTAATGCAAGTGATAGGCGACAGGGACTTTTCGATAAACATGATTTCCAAGTCAGGCACTACTACTGAGCCCGGCATCGCCTTCCGTATTTTTAGGGATTTATTGGAGAAGAAATATGGCAAGGAAGAAGCGGCGAAAAGGATCTACGCCACGACAGATAAGGCCCGCGGAGCCTTGAAGCAGCTCGCGGATTCGGAGCACTATGAGACATTCGTAATACCCGATGATGTCGGCGGGCGTTTTTCAGTGCTCACAGCGGTTGGGCTTCTTCCGATTGCTGTATCGGGAGCCGATATCTCAGCGCTCATGAAAGGAGCTGAGGAGGGCAGGGCTGACGCGGTTGAAAAGAAATTAGAAGAAAACGATGCGCTTCAATATGCCGCTGTCCGCAATATCCTCTATAGGAGGGGAAAGTATATAGAGGTGCTTGCGAATTATGAGCCAAGCCTTCACTATGTTTCAGAGTGGTGGAAGCAGCTCTATGGTGAGTCTGAAGGAAAGGACAATGAGGGTATTTTCCCTGCTTCCGTGGATCTTACTACTGACCTACATTCAATGGGACAGTATATCCAGGATGGTTCCAGGGTGCTCTTTGAGACAGTCATTGATATTGAGAAGTCCAGGCATGAGATTATCATGAATAAGGCAGAGAGCGATCTAGATGGGCTCGATTATCTGGCTGGAAAGACGGTTGACTTTGCAAATAAGTGCGCCATGAATGGGACTATTCTTGCTCATAATGATGGGCAGGTTCCGGTCTCGATTATCCATGTGCCTGAGCAGACTGAGGAGTATCTGGGACAGCTTTTCTATTTCTTTGAATTCGCCTGCGGTGTATCAGGCTATATGCTGGGAGTCAATCCTTTCAATCAGCCTGGCGTAGAAAGCTACAAGAAGAATATGTTCGCTCTTCTTGGAAAGCCGGGATATGAGAGTCAGAGCGAGGCATTGAAGAAGAGACTTAATTCATGAGAAGAAGGATAAGCACTCATTTAATCGGCAGCCTTCAAAGGAGCGAAACAGAGTCTATTGCGGAGGGGTTCAGGCGGATAAAAGAAGCTGGTTTTGATTCGATTGACTTCAATTTCGAGATGTTTTCAGAATACGATTCTTTGACCAGCATAGACGGCAGATGTTTTTATGACAAAATGACATTCGAATTGGATGATTATTTTGCCAAATATAAGTCTGAGGCTTATCTTCAGGGGTTGACTGTCTTGCAGTCACATGCTCCTTTTTTGGACTATCTTTCGTACATAAAGGATGAGGCCGCTTATGAGCACTTTGTAAAGGTCACGAATAAGGTGATTGAATCCTGCAAGGTGCTTGGATGCGCCTATATCGTAGTTCACCCTCTATGCTCTGCTCTAAGGGATGGCAAGAGTTCGGAGTGGGAGCTTAACAAGAAATACTTCTCTGCTCTCCTGGAGACAGCTCGGAAAAGCGGATGCAGGATTTGTATTGAGAATATTTTCACGAGAGAGAACGGGGCGATTAGGCCGGGCTTTAGCTCGGACGTTGATACCTGCAACAGCTTCATTGATGAGATGAATGCAGCAGCGGGAGAAGATATATTTGGGCTATGCTTCGACTTTGGGCACGCCTCTCTCCTGCATAAGGATATTGAGGAATTCATAGTAAAAGCCGACAAAAGGCTCAAGGTCGTGCATTTACATGACAATGATGGGACAGAGGATATGCACGGTATCCCCTATACATATTTGAAGCATTGGGGAGGCTCTCCTATCAATGATTGGAATGGTCTGATAAAGGGACTCAAGAAGATTCAATATGAAGGGGGGATTAATTTTGAGACAGGACCGGCGCTTTGCTCCGTGCCAGACCCCATAGCAGATTCTCTGCGGCGTCATGTAGCTGAAGTTGGAAAATATATCTGTAAGGAACTTGATAAAGAATGAATATAGTCATCAAAAACGTGACAGCGCTGCTGCCCAATGGGCAGGACAGCCATACTGTTTATATTAAAGGGCAGGACATTGCGGGGATAGATAAGGAGCCGGAGGGCTTCAAGGCGGAATTGACCATTGAGGGAGAAGGGAAACTATTGATTCCCGGTCTCATTAATGCCCATACACATTCTTATATGTCCGTAATGAGGAACTGTGCAGACGATCTGCCTTTCATGGATTGGCTCCTGAAAAGAATTGACCCGATAGAGGGGCGTCTAACAAATGAGGATGCCTATTGGTCATCGCTTTTGGGACAGCTTGAGATGATTAGGTCTGGGATTACGACCTTCAATGACCAGCAAATGCACATTCATCAAACCACGAGGGCTGTGGCCGAATCCGGTATGAGAGCAGTGATTTGCCGGGGACTTGTGGGAAATGAATATGATAAGTCCGATAGGAGGCTCTTAGAGGCTCTTGAAGAAATGGAGGACGTGAAGCTCACTGATAGGCTGAATTTCCGTCTGGGCCCTCATGCTCCCTATAGCTGCGGGCCGGATTATCTCAAAATGTGCGCAGATGTCGCCAGGGATAAGGGAATAGGGATTCATATCCATTTATCTGAGAGTGTCTCAGAAGTAGAGCAGATAAAGGAAAAATATGGCTGTTCTCCGATTGAATATGCGGCCAAGGCGGGGGTCTTTGATGTATCCACTATAGCTGCTCATTGTGTGCAGGTTGATGAAAAGGACATTGAGCTTTTGAGTGAAGCGGGAGTAAGCGTTGTTACCTGCCCGGCCTCTAATATGAAGCTGGGGAACGGCTTTGCCCCAATCCCTGAGCTGGTTGAAAAGAAGGTGAATGTCTGCCTTGGGACGGATGGGGCTGCTTCGAACAATGCCCAGAATATGTTCCGTGAAATGGGACTTTTGGCGCTCATACATAAGGGGACTCATAAGACTCCAACCTGCATAGGCGCAAAAGAAGTATTTGATATGGCGACAATCAATGGCGCAAAGGCTCTGGGGTTAAGCGACATCATAGGTTCTATAGAAATCGGGAAAAAAGCAGATTTGGTGCTTCTGGATCTGAATAGCCCTTCTTTGATGCCGAATAATAATCTTTTGTCCGCCCTTTGCTATTCAGCGAATGGGTCTGAGGTGGAGACTGTCATCATTGATGGCGAAGTGGTCATGGAGAACCGTGAGATTAAGACCATAGATGAGGAAAAAGTTTATCATGAGATAAATGATATGCTGGATAGGCTGGGAGTTATTTCTAAGCTCTGTTGATTAATGAGGTTTCTGCCTTTGCGGGTGGGAAGTGCTGCCGGGCACTTTCTTCCGTACAGGCGGAAATTTTTCAGACTGTAGGGTTGCCGTATAATATATGATTTAATGCGATGAAATCGCAATTAAATCATATATTATACGAGCAACCTGCCCCCAAAAACGAGCAAACTGTCCGCGCAAGCGGACAGTAGAGCGCGAAGCGCGGGTTTG
>JAGBNY010000039.1 GCA_017634175.1 Lachnospiraceae bacterium | reverse complement strand
GTATCAAATGCCATAAGGGCGGATGCCCCTCGTAATGCGGGCGCACGAAAAGGATGTCAAAATACGATGCATCCCTCGCAATAAGCCATGACTCCGCCTCATCGAACCACGGCTCGTGGTGAATCGTGAGAATCACGTTCATAATCGCATACAGCATCAAACTCACGTATTCCGGGATATATTTTTTTGTTTCATTTGACATATTGACACACTATGCTGGTTATTGTAAACTACGTTACACGGAGTGTTACCTTAACGGTGGCGGCTGACCCTCTTTCGGGAGGGCTCTTTATAACAATGTACGCCCTCCCTACAGTACCATTAGCTGGAAAGGAGGCGATGCCCTATGGATATATTTCAGTGGATGACATTCATTTGTTACACCATTGCGATTCTCCAAGTAGGTATCTACATTGGAAGTAAATTAAAATAGCCGCCCCCTCTTCAATGGCTGCGGCTATTTTAATGTAACTATTGTAGAGGGCTAGCCGTTACCGGGTAGCACTTCGTTATTTCTTATACTATTCCTTTTTCACATCTTTGTCAACACCTTTTTCGATACTCACCCAATCACCATATTGACACGCTGATCCATACACCATTGCGATTCTCCAGGTAGGTATCTACATTGGACGTAAATTAAAATAGCCGCCCCCCTGCCAAGGTCGCGGCTATTTTAGCGATAACTTATTAACAGGGTCAGCCGTTACCGGGTAGCACCTCGTTAATTTTTATAATATCCTCTTATCCCACCTTTGTCAACTCTATTTTCCCAGTATTTCTTTTAAACACAGAAGACTCCCCCGGCCTCTCACTTCCACAATTCAGTACAGCATCCCGAACATCCAAAGCGGAATCCTATTCCCTCTACCTATCTCTTCATCCACTGCAAGGAAACTATTTTATCCATCAAGAATCTCTTTGTAGGCGGCAAATTCTCCCTAACTTCTTCTTCGGGAAATATTCTGAATTACTTCATAGTCTTCAATCCCCACAAACTCCTTGCCCCCGTAAAATTAGTGTTTGCAAACATTAAAATACCATGATTTTTAGTGTCCTTAAACACTATTTTTAAGTAACAGGGTTAATCATTCGAACAGTTTCTTATTCTCATCCATGGCCTTTACATAGGACGCAAGGCTATCATCGAAGAGTTTCTTCCAGGTTTCATCAGGGACGGACTCGGCCCTGTCGGCATCAAAGTCCACCTTGATCGGCTCTCTTGCGGGTTCCTTCTTATTGCCTAAAATGATTGAATTGATTATCGAAAGATCCTGATTTGTAGCGAGCTCCACCGGCACTCCTTCAATGGACTTCACCGCTCCCTCCATCTTGGCATGTGGAAGCTGCCCCCTTCCCCTGTCCATAAATTCGCTGGCGATCAGCAATGGATAACCATCCTTCTCCGTTTCCTTGGACTTTGCGTAATAAAGCTTAGAATCATTGTCATTGACAATATATGTTACACCATCCTTTGTCTCGATGGATGCGACCACATTATCGTACTCATCCGCCGCAAAATAGAGATTATACCTATTCACGGGGACAGAAATCACCGGCTTATCACTGTTCATATTATAAACCTCTTGACGCAGCAGCTCGGTAGGTTCCCTGAATAGGACTGAATATTCATAGCTCAGATCATGATTGAAGTCCACGACTTCCAGATACATCAGCACGTCTCCCTGGTGGGCAGGATCATTCCTTAAAAGATTCCTCATGAGAGTCATATAACGGTCTGAAGTCCTCTCCAATGCTGTCTTTGTCTCGGTGCTCCCGCTGCCGTTGGAAACCGCCTGAGCAGAATCCTCTGGATAAGTCACAGTCGCCGTGACTCCCCCTATATTCTCAGAGTCCGCTGCCATGCCTGTCTCTGAATCCTTTTCTTCGATCTGAAGCTCCCCATTGCTAGAAGAACCCTCTGAATCTTCTGAATCCGCCGCTTCAGCAATCTCAGCCCCTTCTGGCGCCGCCTCGCTCTCTTCCAAGCCCTCGCCGGAAGAAGCCTCCGCTTCCTGCACATCCCCTTCTCCACTCTGAGAATCTGTCTCCGTCAAAGCCTCAGACTGCTGGCTTGAATCATTCGCCATGCATGACGGCAAAAGCAGAGCCACCGCCAGAATCAACACCGCCAAAACCACTATCTCCACTATCAATGCCTGTTTTTTCATAATCTTTTCTCCCAAATCTCAATTCGCTTCGTCCAATTCTATTCAAAAATGTCCACCAATGCAGCTCCCCAAAATACACTAAAGCCGCACTGGTGGAACAAAAACCCCGGATTAAGAGAATCAGCCGCCCAAGTCGGATATAATCATAGATTCTCCAGGCTCTGGTACATGCTGAGCATGGGCGCCATGACCGCTCCTATCAGGAAACCGACTATTCCAGCCAACAATATGATGATAAAAGGCTCCATCGCCGCCATCAGGGATTCCGTGGCAATCTCCACCTCTTCCTCATAGTACTCCGCAAGCTTCGTCAAAAGCCCCTCGATGTCTCCGGCCTCTTCGCCGATCCTCGCCATATGGTGAACCATTGGAGGGAATACCTTGCTGGTACGAAGCGGCACCGACATGGACACGCCTTGCAGCACTTCCTCTCTGGCATTCATCAGCGCATCCTTGAAAATCACATTCGTCATCGTATTGGAAGTAATCTCCAGGGCCTCCGGCACCGTAATGCCCGCCGCCAGCATCGTGCTCATGGTCCTGGCGAAACGCGCGCTTGCCGACTTGACCATCAAACTCCCCATAACGGGCACTTTCAGCAAAAGCTTATCAATCTGATGCCGCCCCACATCCGTTTTATAGTACAGTCTAATGGCCAATATTATGGCGGCAGCCCCCGCTATCAACAGATACCATTTCTCTATGACGAAATCGCTCATTGCGATGACCATCAAAGTGATTCCCGGAAGCTCCGCGCCCAAATCATTGAACATTATTACATAGCTCGGTATCACTCGGGTCAGCATAACGAATACGACCACAAGCGCCACTATGCAAACCACGATCGGGTAGACCATCGCTTTCTTTATGAGCGCCGTGAGCCTGGCCTCCCGCTCGAATTGCACAGCCATCCTCTCAAAGGCGATATCCATGGAACCGGTGCGTTCGCCCGCTTCCACCATATTCACAAGGAGCTCCGGGAAAATCTTCTTATGCGCCCTCATCGACATCGAGAGGCTTTCACCTTTCTCGACCGTTTTCTGGGTCTCAGAAAGTGCAAATGCCAGCCGCTTATTCTCAGTCTGCTCGGAAAGCATATTGAGGGCGGCTATGATCGGGACGCCTGCCTGAGTCATCGAAACGAACTGGCGGCACATCACCGAGAGATCCCGAGGCTTCGGATAGCCTCCGATATTTATATTAATGTCCCGGTTCAATATGCTCTGCTGACGGATTTCCATGGGAATCAGCCCATTCCTCTTCAGCATCTCGAATGCCTGATCCCTGGTATCCGCTACTATATTGCCCTTCTTTTGGGCTCCCGAACTGTCAATCGCTACATAACCAAACTGTTCCATTTTCTTCCCTTAAATACTCTCATAACCCATTGACCATTTCTACGGTCAATAAATCTTCCTGCTCAAATAAGCGCTGTCCTTGGCAAATTCGAAGGCCGTCTCCGCCGTGATCTTCCTCTGCATATACAGCTCATATAGAGCGTCATCCAAGGTAATCATGCCGGCCTTTCGCCCTGTCTGTATCATAGAGGCTATCTGGAAGGTCTTGCCCTCCCGGATAAGATTCTTGATCGCACCGTTACTGACCATCACTTCAAAGGCCGCGCACCTGCCGCCCTCCGGCCCGTCCACAGGAAGCAGAGCCTGCGACACTACCCCCTCCAGCACTCCGGCAAGCTGCACCTTAATCTGCTCCTGCTGGTGAGGCGGAAATACATCGATAATACGGTCAATCGTCTCTGCGGCTCCCATTGTATGCAGGGTGGAGAATACCAGGTGTCCCGTTTCCGCCGCAGTTATGGCGGTTGAGATCGTGTCCAGGTCCCTCATCTCTCCCAGAAGTATCACGTCGGGATCCTGCCGAAGCGCCGCCCTCAGCGCATTCGCATAGCTCTGGGTATCAAGTCCGATCTCCCTCTGATTCACAATGGCTTTCCTGGACCTATGAAGGTACTCAATCGGGTCCTCCAACGTAATTATATGACAGGCCTTGACCTGATTTATAAGCTCGATCAAAGAGGCCAGCGTAGTGGACTTCCCTGAGCCCGTAGGACCGGTCACAAGGACCAGTCCCCTCTTTTTCTGTGCCATCTCTATCACGGCTCTCGGGAGAGAAAGCTGCTGGGGAGTCGGAATCGAAAAAGCGAGAAGCCGCAGAGTCGCCGCATAAGAGCCCCTCTGCTTAAAGACATTGAGCCGAAACCGCCCTGTCTGCTGCAGTGAATACGAGAAATCAATCTCGCCTATCTCATCCAAATCCGCTTTTTGCTTATCCGATAAAAGGGGCATAATCAAAGCCTGCGTATCGGCCGGCTTCAAGACCCTGTCATTCAATTCCCTGAGTTCCCCATCAATCCTGAGCATGACCGGGCGCCCAACCGTGATATGCACATCGGAGGCCCCGCTCCGCACAGATAAATATAGAGCTTCATAAATGTCCATTGTATGACTCCTAAACCGTATCTGCTCAGCCAAGCTTCGCCTTTCTGAGCAGATACGCCGCTGGTCGAAGAGATTCGCCCATAGGGCGAGGTCACGTCAACCACTTAGCATCTCATTTGACTGGATTCATCAATCGTCAAACGATACTTTCACCATCTCAGAAACGGAGGTTATGCCCTGCAGCACATATCTCGTTGCGCTCATCCTAAGAGTGCTCATCCCCTCATTCAAGGCAACAGCCTTTATCGCCTCTGCGTCCTTATAATGGCTGATTTCTCTCCTGATCGCGCTCGTAACGTTCATTATCTCATATACGCCTATTCGCCCCTTGAAGCCTGTCATATCGCACTGCGCACAGCCAACTGGCTCGTAAATCACGGCATTCTGCCAATATTGCTGAGGTATCCGTAGAAGCTGCGCCTCATCTACTGTCGGTCTTTTCGCCCTCTTGCAGGCCGGGCAAAGCCTTCGCACAAGCCTCTGTGCGATTATCCCCACCACAGCATCCGCCAGAAGGTAGGGCTCGATTCCCATATCTATAAGCCTCGCCACCGAGGCCGAAGAGGAATTCGTATGCAAGGTGCTTACGACCAAGTGTCCTGTTATCGACGCTTGCACTGCTATCCCCGCCGTCTCGCCGTCCCTTATCTCTCCGATCATGATTATGTCCGGATCCTGCCTCAATATCGAGCGGAGCGCGGAGGCAAAGGTAAGATCCGCCTTGGAATTCACCTGCACCTGGTTAATCCCGTCTATATTGGCTTCCACTGGGTCCTCAACGGTGATGATATTCACGCTCTCCCTATTGAGTTCCGAGAGAGCCGTATACAATGTGGTCGATTTACCGGACCCGGTAGGCCCCGTAACCAGGATTATCCCATGCGGATTCGCCAAAATATGGTCAAAGACCTTTAGTTCGTACTGATTCAATCCAAGCTCCTGCTTGCTTTTAGTCAAGGCAGTCTTGGAAGTGATTCTCATAACGACCTTTTCACCGTACACGGTAGGCAGGATGGAGACACGGATATCGAATTCCTGTCTATCCACAATCTGGGTAATCCGCCCGTCCTGCGGCTTCCTCTTCTCGGAAATATCCATCTCTCCGACGACCTTTATTCGTGCCACTATCGCCGCCATCAGCCTGATAGAGTAGGTCATCCTTTCATAGAGAGCGCCGTCAATCCTGTAGCGGATCCGAACCTGATTCTCCATTGGCTCTATATGGATATCGGAAGCCCGCTGCCTAACCGCCTGCTCTATCATCGTGCGGACAAGCTTGACAATGGGGGCGTTTCCGACCTCCTGCTCTTCAACCAGCTTTTCCTCTTCCGCATCGAAGAATTCTGCCCTGGATTTCTCATATTCGCTGGCCACATTCATGGCGTCAGCACGGCCATAGGCCCTGTCAATCGCGATATTCACCTGGGTCGGTGTCGCAATGACAGTCTCAATCTGCATATTGGTGACTATGCCAAAGTCATCAATGGCGTTCATGTCCATCGGATCGGACATCGCCACCAACAGCGCATTCGCATTTTCCTGGCTAAAGGCGAAAGGAATCGCAGAATACTTCCTAGCCAGGCTGGAGGGGATGAGCTTCAAGATCTTTTCATCGATCTTCATCCCGGTCAAGTCCACCACCTCCAGATGGAACTGATTGGAGAGAGCCTCGGCTATCGCATTCTCCGTGCAGAAGCCCTCATCCACCAGCACTTCTCCCAAGCGCCTTCCACTGGACTCATGCTGCTTGGCAAGCCCCTCTGAAAGCTGCTCGCTCGTTATGACCCCATGATTCACCAATATATCGCCTAAGCGAAGCTTTCTTCTTCTATCAATCAATCCCGCTTATACCACCCTTCTGATAGTCATAATGGATCTATATGTAGCCGGCGTGATCTTTATCCCGGACTCTGGAGTCGAGGAATGTACGATCTTTCCCCCTCCAATATATATGCCTACGTGCCCTGCGTAACAGACCAGGTCGCCCGGCTGCGCATCGGAATAGGACACCGCTGTACCCGCGCCTGCTTGATCCGAGCTTATCCTGGGTATGCTGATTCCAAAGTGCGCATATACGGACATCGTGAACCCAGAGCAATCGCAGCCATCTGTAAGGCTGGTGCCGCCTGAGACATAAGGATTCCCGATGAATTGCTGCGCAAATGCCGCTATCTGGCTGCCTGTTGCGCTGCCCTTTGAGCTCGAAGAACTGGACTCTTTGCTCTCTTCTTTCTCTTCCTGCTCTTCTTCCTCATCCTCCCTGCTGTCGCTGCCGCTATCTTCGGATTCCTCTTCCTCGTTCCCCGCTTCCTCTGGAGCGTCTTCGATTTCTTCCTCGCTGCCCTTTCCGGAATCGTGTTCCTGTTCCTCTTCTTCCGCCTTCTTCTTCTCCTCTGCGGCTGCCTTCTCAGCCTCTTCCTTGGCTTTGGCCTCAGCCTTTGCCTTCGCTTTCGCCTCTTCCTTAGCCTTAGCCTCTTCAGCCGCCTTGGCTTCCTCCGCGGCCTTCTTCTTCGCGGCCGCTTCTTCCTCGGCTTTCTTCTTTGCGGCCTCTAGCTGTGCTTTCTTCTTCGCAAGAGCCTCGGCTTCTTCTTTCTTCTTTGCTTCGAGGGCCTTCTTCTCCGCTTCCGCTATCCTGCGGATTTCCTCATTCTGAGCCTCGATTTCCTTTCTTACGGCAGCGGCCTCGGCTTTCGCTTCCTCGTACTTTTCATTGAAGTCTTCCACCTTGCCCTTCTGCTCTTCAACAAGGGCTTCAAGCTCCGAAGACTGTTCCTCATAACTGTCCCTTATTTCGGTCAGCTCATCAAGCTGCTCAGATAGGATTTCCTCCCTTTCCTTAGTCTCCTTCTTTGCTTCTCTATAATCATCCAAGAGCTTTTTATCGTACTCATAAAGCTCTTCCGCATATCCGGCTCTATTCAGCACTTCCGTAAAGCTGGAAGACTCCAAGAAAATCTGCAAGTATTGAGATCTGCCGCCGCCATTCTCATACATATACTGTATGCGCTTCTTCATTGCGGAATACTGCTTCTCTTCCTTATCTTTGGCATCCTCATATGCGTCCTCGGCTTCGGACACCGCTATTTTCTTGGAATCAATCTCGCTGTCAATTATCTCTATATTCGTGAGAAGCCCTACCAGTTGCTTTCTAGTGGACTCAGCCATTTCTTCGGCAGCGGCCTTTTCCTCAGCTATGCTCTCAGCCTCTCCCTCGGCCTTTTCCAGCTTTTTCTGCGACTTCTCTTTCTCCGCTTCAACCTTTTTCTTCGACTCGGAGGACGTCGAATTCTCACCTGTTGGAGCTGCCGAAAGCTCCAGATTGGGCGCAGTCATCACCATTGCGCCCGACAGGATGAGACAAATTCCCATATTTATATATTTTTTCATGATAATATACCCAATGATTTTTCAAGATGCAGTGCCATCACTCATAATTCCGACTCATTCTCCCCCGATGAATGAGTCCCGTCCATGCACCTTCTCAGCTTTTTAAGCCCTATTTATAGTCCTTACATCTGGCAATTTCCTACCGTCCTCGGATAAGGAAGCACGTCCCTGATATTCTCCATCCCCGTTATGTACATGACCGCTCTTTCAAAGCCCAATCCAAAACCCGCATGCCGAGTCGATCCATATTTGCGAAGGTCCAGATAAAAGCCATATTGCTCTTCATCCATTCCGAGTTCCCTTATCCTGGAAAGGAGCTTGTCGAGATCGTCCTCTCTTTGGGACCCGCCGATTATTTCCCCAATCCCCGGCACCAGGCAGTCACAGGCCGCAACAGTCTTTCCATCGGGATTCTGCTTCATGTAGAAAGCCTTTATCTCCTTTGGATAGTCAGTCACAAAGACCGGCTTTTTGAACACTTTTTCTGTAAGATATCTCTCGTGCTCAGTCTGCAAGTCCGATCCCCAGTGCACCTTGTATTCAAAGCTTTCATTCTGCTCTTCTAAGAGCTTTACCGCTTCTGTATAAGTAATCCTGCCAAATTCAGAATTTGCAACGTTTTCCAGCCTCTCGATGAGCCCCTTATCTATGAAGCTATTGAAGAATTGCATTTCTTCCGGAAGCTCCCTAAGCACGTACCTTATAACGTACTTTAGCATTGCCTCGGCGCAGTCCATATCGTCAGACAAGTCCGCGAACGCAATCTCAGGCTCGATCATCCAGAACTCCGCCGCATGCCTGGTAGTATTAGAATTCTCAGCCCTGAAAGTGGGGCCGAATGTGTAAACTTTCTTGAACGCCTGCGCAAAGCCCTCCACATTCAGTTGCCCCGAAACCGTAAGATTGGACATTTTCCCGAAAAAGTCCCGCGAATAGTCCACTTTACCATCCTGATCTTTCGGGATATTCTCAAGGGGCATGGTCGTGACTTGAAACATTTCCCCCGCTCCCTCAGCATCGGAACCAGTTATAATGGGCGTATGAATGTACACGAATCCATTCTCATTGAAAAAGCTATGCAGCGCATAGGCTATGGCGGACCTAACGCGAAATACCGCCTGGAAGGTATTCGTCCTGGCCCTCATATGGGGCAGTCCCCGCAGGAATTCCATCGTATGCCTCTTCTTTTGGAGCGGATAATCAGGAGTCGAAGCCCCCTCCAGTGCGACTTCGCCAGCCTGCACCTCAAAAGGCTGCTTCGCATTCGGAGTGGCTACAAGAGTCCCCTTCACTATGACTGCGGCACCCACATTCAGCTTCGCCACCTCATCAAAATTCGTTATCTTCTCCCCGTAGACCACCTGAAGTGTCTCAAAGAAAGTACCGTCAGATATCACCAAGAACCCAAAATTCTTGGAATCCCTATTTGAGCGGATCCAGCCGCCCACGCTTATCTCTTTATCCAGATACTTCTCTCTGTTCTTGAATATTTCCTTAATTTCAACCAATTTTTCCATTTTCCAAGCCTCTCCCCTTTAATCTAAGCCCCTGCGCCGTGCAATTAAAAACCCGCTGCCGCAATTAATGAAATCCGATCTTCATGGCAAACCCAGGCAAGCCGAAATGTCACTTATTTACGGATCCTCACCAGGTCTTCATCTCCGGATTCGTAAGAACCGCCGTGCTCAGCAGCATATCCTGCACCTTGCTGGACTTTATAGTATCTATGAAGGTTGATTCTTCATTCCTTTCTTTCAAGGTCTTCTTGAACTCGTCCGCAGATTCGTACCCAAACTCTTCTGCCCTTTCCTCATAGGCAGCATCAATCTCTTGATCCGTGATGCTCATCCCCTCTGCCTGGAAGATCGCCTCTATCAAAATCTGCTGCTCCGCCAAAGCCCCTGCGTATTCCTTGAGTTCTTCATCAAATTCTTCTTCGCTCTGCCCTATTTCCTTAAGATATTCTTCGAGACTGGCGCCGTACATTTTAAGGGTATTCTCCAGATTCTCTTTCTGTATCTCCACGTTCCTCTCAATGAGCCATGCCGGGAAATCCTCCGCCGCAACAAAATCGGCGTTCTCCCTCGCCTTTCCCATCAATATCGTCTGGACAGTCTCCTGAGCGCTCTTGGACTTATCCTTTTTCAGCTCGTCCTCAATCGCCTTCCTGTACTCAGCGACACTGCTATACTTCGAGTCGATTTCCTTAACTGTCTCATCATTCAGACTCGGCACTATGTTCCTGCTGATTGAATTTACCTTTACATCGAAAGTAACTGCCTGACCCGCGAGTTCCTCAGATTGATAATTTTCCGGAAAATTCAAGTGCAAAATCCTCTGATCTCCAACTTTAGCGCCTATGAGTCCCTCTTCAAAGCCATCTATGAAAGAATGGGAACCAATTTTCAAGTCGTACCCACTCGCCGTGCCTCCCTGGAAAGCCTCCCCGTCCTTTTTCCCTACATAATCTATGTTAACTGTATCGCCATCCTCAATCGGGAGATCTGTGACCGACACCGTCTGCCCCAGGCTCATAAGGTCTCCATCAATCCTGGTCTTTATATCGCCCTCCGAAACAGTGGTATTTGGTATGGTGACTTCAAGTCCCTTATATTGACCTAATGTAACATAGTCGGAAGCTACGATTGATCCCATATCGCCCGGATTCCCATCCGAAGCAGATTCCTTTCCAGTCAATGCGCCAGACGAACCCGAGCCCGTTTCTGCGGTCTTTCCAGTCTGGCTTGGAACTGCTGTCCCTGCAGAAGAACCCGAAGAAGCAGAATCTCCCCCACATCCCACCAAAAGTACACAGGCGAAAACTATCGCTCCAAATTTCAATGTCCTTTTTTTCATACTCTCCTCTTTCGCCCCATTTTAAGGCCACTTACCCCATTTAAGCGGATAATTAGTTTCATTCTACCATATTTGTACGAGGTAGTAAATCGACCTGATAACCCAAAAACCCATATCTGCCCAGTCAAGCTTAACTTTCCTGAGCAGGCGCAAAAAGGCTTGATTTATTGACTGTAAATATTACCCAAAATCCATTCTTACAGCCTTCCTGGATGCTCATTTGAGTTTTTTATTGATTCTATCATGGAACTTTGATACAATTATGAAATTAAGGTTTTTATGTACAAATTATCCAGACTATCGGGTTGAGTAGTTTTTCACAGCCCGGCGGTCTGTTTTTTGGAGGACGGAATGCACACAGCGACGATCATACTGCTTGTCATTTTGCTTGTACTAGTTATTGTACTTGCAGTACTTTACTTTTTCGGAAAAAGGGTTCAAAAGAAGCAGGCAGAACAGCAGGCCATGATAGATTCCATGAAACAGGTTGTTCCTATCCTGGTGATAGACAAGAAACGCATGAAAATAAAAGAATCCGGCCTTCCACAAGCCGTGATCGATCAGACCCCAAAGGTCCTCAGAGGCTCGAAGCTCCCGATAGTCAAAGCTAAGGTCGGTCCCCAGATAATAAATTTCATTGCGGACGAGAAGATTTTCGATTTAATACCCCTGAAAAAACAGATCAAAGCTACAATCAGCGGACTCTATATAACCGATGTGAAGGGAATTCGAGAGACTTTGAAAGCCCCCGAAAAGAAGAAATCCAAGTTCACTATCTGGAAAGAGAACCTTCAGAAGAAAGCGGGCGCGAAGCCCCTATAAAAAAACACCCCAAAATGCCCTGCATCCAGGCTTCTTGGGGTGTTTTCTATTCCTTTATTAACCCTGCGGCTCTATATCCACGGTCAGGGCGCAGTCAGCGATATGCTCATGATTCAAGGCGAGCGCATAGTCCACAGAAAGCCTGACCCTTCTGTCGTCCTCAAAAAGCTGAATTTTCTTGGTATCTACTCCCACCAAGATATTTCCAAAAGGAGTCCCATAACTCGTCATCGTTTGCTGATTCTCATAAAAGCCCATGTAGAGCTGCATAGCCCCCTTGCGCTTAAGCTCCAGCGACTTCTCATCAAAGGTTAGGAGATTCTTCGTTATCCCGTCATTGTCCAGGACTTCTTCAAATCTCAGGTATCTCTTATTATTCTTTTTTGAGAACTTTCCATTGGTCACTACTTCAATAGAATCATCGGAATTGACAGCGTCTATCTGCAACCCCCTTATCGACACCAAGACATCTTGCGTTTTATTCATCAATCCTCCCACAGCTCTTTGTAATGATCAGAGCCAATTTTCCATCATGTCTTTGAGACCACCCCTGAAGTATCCTGTCACGAGCCTTTTCGGCCGAATCTCTATCGCTAAAAATACCGAAAACCGTAGACCCGCTGCCGCTCATAAGGCTTCCAATAGCTCCAGTCTCTTTGAGCAGCGCCTTCAATACTCCTATTTCCGGTATCAAAGCCAAAGTTACTTTCTCCAGAGAATTTTCCAAATATTTGGAAAGACCTGCATCATCTCCATTTTCAAGGCTTCGAACGACCCCCTCCATATCCGGATGAACCCTGTCTTTCTCAGGAAGCTCATCAAAAGCCCCATAAATCTTCCCCGTAGAAGCGTGCTTTTGAGGCTTTGCTAGGAGGATAGTCCTGCCGGCCCACGTCGGCTCGATATCGGTAAATATCTCCCCTCTCCCCCTGACCCTGCAAGTCCCTCCCCTTATACAAAAAGGCACATCCGACCCCAGGGCTTCCGCTCTCTTCCTAAGCCCCTCGAAGTCCAAGCCCAAAGAAAAGAGCTTATTCACGCCTCTAAGGACTGCGGCTGCATCAGCGCTGCCCCCTCCAAGCCCCGCTCCGAAAGGTATGTTCTTTATAAGGTGGATGGACAGGTCTTCTTTTATCGAAAATTCTCTTAAAAGGCTCTCTGCCGCCTTGTAAGCGAGGTTTCTGCCATCCTCTGGAATTCCCTCAGAAAATTTCCCTGACAGTTTAATCGAAATCCCATAATTGCCTCTTTCAGAATCCGATTCACTAAGTACGCCCTTTCGTCCTATGCGTTCAATCTCAATCTCATCGGCAAGCTCCAAAGACTGCATAACCATGTCTAATTCATGGAACCCATCTTCTCTTTTACCGGCCACGTTCAGGCCAAGGTTTATTTTTCCATTCGCCAAAAGCTTCATTGTTTTGAATTTCCAATTAATCAATCTGTCGAGTATAATATACGATAGCAGCAAATATATCAAATATACCAATCAACGAGAACAGGACTCATACAAATGATATTAAAAAAAATCGCTGAGCATCGCTATATAACTATCCAATGCCATGACAATCCAGATGCGGACACGATCGCAGCCGGCTTTGGGCTTTATATGTATTTCAATGCCATCGGCGGCCACAGGGTCAGGCTGATTTATTCCGGGGATTTCAAGATTCGCAAGAAGAGCCTCGTCACAATGATCGAAACTCTCGGAATCCCCATAGAATATGTCAATAACCTCTATCGCCCAAATGGCATCCTAGTGACAGTGGATTGTCAATACAAAGGCGGCAACGTGACTCCGCTCACGGCGGAGCACGTGGCCATCATAGACCATCACGAGCCTCACAGCATGGAATATATCGAGAATGACAATCTGAACATCCTTCACGACATACGTTCTGACTATGGCAGTTGTTCTACGGTAGTCTGGAAGCTCTTGAACGATGCGCATTTCGAGACCAATACCAACACCCGTCTCGCCACTGCCCTGCTTTACGGACTTTTAACGGATGTCGGTGATTTTTCCCAAATGTACAATCCGATAGACCGAGACATGTACGATTCTCTGCACGCAGACAGGAATTTGCTAAAAATCCTGCATAATTCCAACCTTTCCCGAAAAGAACTGGAAATCGCAGGGCTCGCACTGCTTCGGACTATCACCAATGACACCTACCACTTCGCAGTCCTAAAGGCGAATCACTGCGATTCGAATATCCTAGGGCTTATCAGCGACATCTGCCTTCAAGTAGACTCCATTAATACCTGTATCGTCTATTCTGAGCATCCTGATTATATTAAGTTTTCTGTCAGAAGCTGCGTGAGAGAGGTGCAGTCCAATGAATTGGCCGAATTTATGGCCTATACACTAGGAAACGGCGGAGGGCACCACGACAAGGCCGGCGGGACAATCATGCTGCAAGCCTTCAGGGAAAGATACCCTGACGTAAATTCTGAGGCCTTTTTTATTGATAGGTATTACGAATACTTCCATTCACGGGACATCATAGACACAAAGACCTATTCTCCAGACATTCGCAGCATGAGAAGATGCCAGGAGCGCAGAATCCCTCACGGATATGTCTACCTTTCAGCCCTCTATGAACCCGGCACTGACATCATGGTGCGTACCCTAGATGGCGACAAACCTGTGATGGTACAAGCGGACACCTGCGCCGTCCTGGACATCCACGGCCTAGTGTCAATAATGAGTTCCTCTGAGTTTGAAAAAACCTTCGAGACCGTAGATTCTCCCTTCACTCTCTCTGTTCCATATACCCCGACAACGCGGACCGCAAAGGACGCGAAGATTTTGGAGAAATTCGCAAAGACCTGTATGCCAAAGAACCATTCCGATATCCTGGTAAAAGAGCTCACGAAAGCCACCAAACTCTTCCCAAGAGACGAGAATGCACCTTATTCCCTCGGGCTTCCCGGCGACTTCCTCGCTATATACATGAATGACCCGAAGAATCCATTCATTATTAACAAAGATACCTTCGAGAATCTCTATTCCTGAGAGGAAGGGGGAGTTGGATCTGGCTCTTGGAGAAATTCGGAATCATCGTCCTCTTCCTCATCTTCCTCCTTCTTTAATTTATTGAATGAATAGGTCTCGTCAAGGCTGCCGGTCAAAGTGACAGTATATGTCCTCGACTTGTAGCCGTCTTTTTTCAGCTTTATCTGATGCTCTCCCGGACTCTTTGCAAAGCTGCAGGGAGCCACTCCCTTGTAAGAGCCGTCAAAATATACTTCCACGCCTGAAGGACCGTCTATGTACAAGGTACCGGATTCTGAAGCTGCAACTGTCTGAGTTCCCTGATCCACCTCGGCCTCAGCATTGGATTCACTGTCAGACGATGAAGATGATTTCTGACTGTCCGATGTACCGGATCCAGAGCCGCCCCCGCTTGTCCCAGTGGAAGATGTCGTTGTCTCAGACTCATCATAGGTCGGAAGCGTTATCTGCCTTCCAATCGGTTTCCCATATGTTGACTCTGAGTCAGAGGCTCCCATTGGATTCCTGGTCGAAAAAGTCGATGGCGGCAGGCTTATGTCTCCGCTGCGGCCCGAGCCGCCGGATGTATTATTGTTCCCATTATTTATGCTGCTTTGTGTGCCAGTATTTCTATTAGTTCCGCCAAGTCCTGAATAATTCTCATTTCCGCTCTCCGCCGGAGTCCCGAAATTCGTGCTTCCAGTTTCTGCTGATGCAAGTGCATTCTGATTATTGTCCTCATCAAAGGTCTCAGGCAGCTTAGGAATGGCGTTCTTCGAGGCGGGTTTCTTGGTCCCGCCAGCCTCATTCTGTGAAACAGCCTTTTCGAGCGTAATATCCAGATTAGCTCTAGGTGAGCCAACGCTGATATACCTATGAAGGGTCACATATCCGTCAGCCGCAATGTCCAGCCTATGGACCCCGTATTCCAGCGAGACTGGCCTGTCAATCTGTACCGTCTCCCCATCTATCTTCACGACTGGCAGGGCTTCCGGCGGGTCAATCGTGAATGTGATATCCCCGGACTTCAAAAGCTCCGCAGCCAGACTGCTTATATCAACCGAAGATTCGCTGCCCCTTTCTATGGACACTACCTTGCTGCCACCGAAATGATTATAGGCGACAAAAAGTTCATAGGTGCCTTCCGGCACCTGAAGCAGCATGTCATCATCTATTACCTTAATGATGTCCGTTCCGCGAATTTCTATATAGCCCCCCTTAAAGGACTCACTGCCCAGCACTCTTAAGAACCCGGTGCCCGAATCCTCTGTAACTGAATAGAGCTCATACCCTACCCCTTTCAAGGTGAGACGATCCCCGCTCCGAAGGTCTGAGAATCTCCCGCTTCTCCCATCGCCCAGGACTACCGTGCCCTTCTGAATCTTATAATTCGTATCACCAGCCCTGAACACTCCACGATTCACATTTATATCGTAGTCCGATACATCTTCCTCTACAAAAGCTTCGGGGCAAAGCCCCATTGAACGGAGCTTGCCCGAATGAGCCGAGGCGGTAATGTCCACCACGTCCCCAGGCTCAAATTGCTCCACCACCCTTGCCTCTCCAAAGGCATCCGTGAAGGCCGTGATTCCGTCATAGGAGAATTCATATCTCTCCCCTGTGCTGGGATCTGCCATGACGACCGTCCTGCTATTTTTGTTTGAATAGAGGAATACACCGCGCATATCCGCCTGAAGGCTCTCTTCTGACACAGTGAACGCCCCAGGAGACGCAGCATTTTCTCTTTGCAGTCCCTCAGACGCCACAGTTTGAGTATATCCATTGGCACAGCCCACAGTCAAAACCGAAAGTCCCATCAAGAGGCCTGCCGCTTTCAGAATCACCCTATATTCCCCAAAGCCTTTTCTATTTCCATAGCCTTTTTCAATAGATAATCCTTCTTGTTGCATTCCGGATCCTCCAGCACCATTTCAAGGAGCCCCTTCAATATCTTTCCAATCCCAGGTCCCTTCTCTATGCCAATTTCCATCAAATCTTTCCCATTGACAGCGAGATCCTTTGTATGTAGACAATCCTTCCTGGCCAAGATGTCCCGATAAACGCCCTCTGAACCAGAAAGATATTCCAATTTTTCTGCACGTTTATAATCACTCTGAGCCAACACGTCTGCTCTTTGCAATGTTAGAAGCATGGGAAAAAGCTCCGCTCCCACCTCATTCATTAGCCGTCGTATAGATGAGGCCTGAAGCGGAGGCTTTGCATCGTGGTACTGAACCAGTTTGCCTACACTTCTTATGGTATCATTATCGTACTTCAACCGCCGCAAAATCTCCAAAGCGAGTTCCGTGCTCTTTGCGGCGTGGCCATGAAAATGATCTATCCCCTCAGAGTCCACACTATGGGTCAAAGGTTTCCCTATATCGTGGAGCAGGGCTGCCAGACAGAGGATCTTCCGCTGATTGTCCGAAAAATCGGAAAAGCCCAGGCTGTCCCTGGGCTCTATGCTCTGGATTGTCTTTATTATGTGCTCTCCCACGCTCCTGTCGTGATGGGGATGCCTTTGAGGCCTCTCCATGCAGGCGTCGAATTCGGGCAATATGACCTTTGTGATTCCCGCCTCATACATATCCCGTAAAAGGGACGGATCCGGAGAAACGATTAGTTTCTCCAGTTCAACCCTTATCCTCTCCGCCGAAATTTGTCTTAGATTTTCAGCCAGCTTAGAAGCTGCGGCCCTAGTGTCCTTTTCTATGGTGAAGATAAGCTGCGCAGCAAAGCGGAAAGCCCGCATTATTCGAAGGGCGTCCTCTCCAAAGCGCCTGAGCGGATCGCCAACCGCCCTTATGATTCCCATTTGAAGGTCTTTCAACCCCTCAAAATCATCAATCAAGCCCTTGCTCTCGCTGTAAACAAGGGCATTGATGGTGAAGTCCCTGCGGGATAAATCCTCATGAAGACTAGGGCTGAATATGACTTCATCAGGATGCCTGCCATCGGAGTACTTTCCATCGACTCTGAATGTCGTGACTTCGTAGCTTTTCCTGCCAGGCATGAGGACTGTCACAGTCCCATGCTGAATCCCCGTATCAATCGTTTTCTTGAAGCAAGCCTTAACTTCCCCTGGCTTGGCAGAGGTCGTGATATCCCAATCTGAGGGCTCTTTACCCAAGAGTGAGTCCCTTATACAGCCCCCGACAGCATAAGCCTCGAAGCCCCTTTCCTCCAAAGTCTCTATTATGGTTCTCACTTGTTCGGGAATCTTCACCTTATCTATAGCTATCAATAAGCCTTCCCCCAAATCACGAGATGCCTTGCCTTCTTCCCGCAGCAGACGCAGGTGTCGGAGATTGGCTCTCCGCCCTCGAATGGAATGCAGCGGCTCGTGGCAGTAGTATCTTCCTTTATTTTTTCCTCGCAGGCCGTCTCTCCGCACCACATTGCTTTAATAAATCCAGGCTTCTTCTCAATGGTATCCTTAAATTCATCATAAGAACGAGCCTCATAGATGCTCTCATCGAGATGCCTTTTAGCCCTTTCATACATATCCTTATGAATGGTCTTTAAGAGTTCTTCGATGAATGGCTTCAGCTTTCCATCAGCAGTAGAGGCTGTGAGCTTCTCCCCTGTATCCCTCCTTACTACCACGCAGGTTCCGTTCTCTATGTCTCTGGGACCGATCTCGACCCTGAGCGGGAATCCTCTCATCTCCTGCTCCGCAAATTTGAAGCCCGGACTCTTGTCCGAATCATCGACCTTCACCCTGAGTCCGGAAAGTTCCTCTTTGAGCCTTGCCGCAGCCTCCATGACTCCCGCCTTCTTCTGTTGAATCGGGATGATCACGACCTGAGTGGGAGCAAGCTTCGGAGGAAGCACCAGCCCATTGTCGTCACCATGAACCATTATGACGGCTCCGATTATCCGCGTGGAAAGCCCCCATGAAGTCTGGTGCGGGTAAGTCAATTCATTGTCCCGTCCAGCGAACTTTATATCGTAGGCTCTCGCAAAGCCATCGCCAAAATTATGGCTGGTCCCGCTCTGCAAGGCCTTTCCATCGTGCATCATTGCCTCCATTGTATAGGTGGACACTGCGCCAGCAAACTTTTCTTTGTCCGTTTTCTGTCCCTTAATAGTGGGGATAGCCAGGAATTCCTCGCACATATCGGCATAGACATTCAGCATCTGGATAGTCCTCTCCTGGGCTTCCTCAGCAGTCTCATGAATGGTATGCCCTTCCTGCCACAGGAATTCTCGAGAACGCAAGAAAGGCCTTGTGGTCTTCTCCCACCTGACGACAGAGCACCATTGATTGTATATTTTCGGCAGATCCCTGTAGGAATGAATGATATTATGATAGAAATCGCAGAAAAGGGTCTCTGAAGTCGGACGCACGCACATCCTTTCTTCCAAAGGCTCATTGCCGCCATGCGTCACCCAAGCTACTTCCGGAGCGAAGCCCTCCACGTGGTCTTTCTCCTTTTGCAAAAGGCTTTCAGGTATCAATAAAGGAAGATATACGTTCTCTGTACCGGTTTCCTTGAAACGCCGATCCAATTCCGCCTGTATATTCTCCCAGAGGGCGTACCCTGCGGCTCTTATCACCATGCAGCCCTTCACGCCCGCATAGTCCGCAAGCTCCGCCCTCTTCACTACATCCGTGTACCACTTGGCAAAGTCCTCGTCCCTCGCCGTGATAGCATCCAATTTCTTCACTTCAGCCATTTTTCATAATCTCCTCTTAATTATAACTATCATTTATTCAGTCCATGCTGTCCAATCCATAGTCCTGCCTGACATTCGCATATGTCGAGTTTCCAATTTTTCTAAGGGTAATTGACGGGAATTGTGTCAGAAATTTTGAGAATTTCGATGCCCCATAGTTTCGAGTGTCAAAGTCAGGATATCTTCTTTGAAGGCTATTGCCAAGAGTACTTATGTTCACCCCGTCCTCATCGTCCCTGGCCATTATTATCTGTTTGATGGCCTTTTCTATGGTCGCAATATTCGTGACATTATTTGTCTTGCGGCTGCCGGATCTCCCCCTGGCGGATCTGTAGTCCGATCCTCTGGCCTTGCTTGCGGCCTTTTCCCGAAGCTTCTCCGCCATCGCCTCCTTATACAGGACATCCAGCATCTTAAAAGAGTCGCAGGCCTTTATCAGGGCATTCGGGGTCTTGCTCTCCCCCATCCCTATGACCACCTTGCCCTCTTCCTTTATTGTAGCCGCAAGCCTCGTGAAGTCGCTATCCGAGGACACGAGGCAGAAACCGTCCACATTATTATTGTAAAGAATTTTCATCGCATCGATGATCAGCGCCGAATCCGATGAATTCTTCCCAAAAGTATTATTGAATTGCTGCATTGGTATTATCGAATTATCGAGAAGCAAGGCTCTCCAGGAAGAGCTGGTGGGCTGGGTCCAATCCCCATAAGCCCTCTTTATGGTTATATCCCCATAATTCGAGGCCTCGTCCATTATGAGCTCTACGTACCTCTGTGAAATATTCTCGATATCTATAAGCACAGCAAACCGCTTTTCATCTGCCATTATCTAATCTACCTTTTCCTCCCAAAAATTTCTACCTGTGCGGTTGGAAGCACCCATGGTGCTTCCAACCCATCCCCAAAGACTCGCAAACCCGTGCTTCGCACTCTACAGTCCACTATCGTGGACTGTTTGCTCGTTTTTGGGGATGGGTTGCTCGAATAATATCGGTTTTGATTGCGATAAATCGCATCAAAACCGATATTATTCGGCAACCGCACAGTTGGAAAAATTTCAGGCCGTAGGGTTGACGCATAAATGTATCGACCCTGCCCCAAAATAGACCCGCAAAGCAAGCGCTTTCGCGGACTGTTCGCTCGTTTTTGGGGCAGTCTGCTCGAATAATACATGAGATCTCATCGCATTAAAACATATATTATTCGGCAACCCCACAGTCTGAAAAATTCCGCGTCCGTATTCAGGGACGCAATAGCAGGTTTTATACTCTGAATCTGTAACCCACTCCCCATATCGTTTCAATGTACTGCGGATTGGACGAATCCATCTCTATTTTTTCCCGAATCTTCTTTATATGTACTGTAACAGTCGCTATATCCCCTACCGACTCCATGTCCCAAATATTCCGAAATAAATCTTCCTTCGAAAACACCCGATTCGGATTAGTGGCAAGAAAGGACAGGATATCAAATTCCTTTGTGGTAAATGGTTTCTCCTCGTCATTCACCCAAACTCTCCTAGCTGTCTGGTCTATCTTCAGCCCTCTGATTTCCACTATATCATTCTCCACCTTGCCGCTCTTGGTGAGCCTCTCGTACCTGGCTAGGTGGGCCTTGACCCTGGCAACGAGCTCGCTAGGCGAAAAAGGCTTTGTCATATAATCATCCGCCCCAAGTCCCAATCCACGTATTTTGTCTATATCATCCTTTTTTGCGGACACCATAATTATCGGTGTATCCTTTTCCTTACGGATTTCCTTGCAAATCTCATAGCCATCAGTTCCGGGCAGCATCAGGTCTAAGACCACAAGGTTGAAGTCCTCGCTCAGGGCCCTCTCCTTGCCCTTTATGCCATCATATTCGATACTGACCACAAAATTGGACAATTCCAGATAATCCTTCTCCAGCTCCGCTATCGATTCCTCATCCTCTATTATCAATATCCTCTTGCCATCAGCCTCATTCATAGCCCTCTCCCTGCTTATGAAACCCTACATTGTCGCCTTCCGAAACTCCACAGACATCGTGGTCCCTGTCCCAAGCTTGCTATTTGCCCAAACCCTTCCGCCATGATCTTCAACAATCTTTTTCACGATTGAGAGTCCAATACCGGACCCTCCTTTTGAGCTTCTAGAGGAATCGCTCCTGAAAAACCTGTCAAAGATAAATGGAAGGTCCCTTGCGGAAATCCCGCGCCCATTATCCTCTATCTCTATAATACATGAATCATCAGCAGATTTAATCCTGATGGAAAGCTCTTTCTCGTCCTTATCCATGTACTTAAAAGAGTTCCCAATTATATTATTGATCACTTTTTTCAACTGAATCGGGTCAGCTATAATCTGCACATCCGATTCTATATAATTCATGTAATTCAAGCGTATCCCATTGGACTCCAAATCCACCCGGATCTCGTCTACGCAGTCATCGAAATAATCCGTCACGTTAATCCTGGTGAAATTATATGGAATCTTATTCGTGTCGATCCCGGAATAAAAAGTAAGCTCATTAATGAGCCTGTCCAAATCCACAGCCTTATTATATATCGTTCTTATATATTTTTCACGCTTTTCGGGCGTGTCTGCGACTCCGTCTAAGAGCCCCTCAGCGTAGCCCTTGATCGATGTCACCGGAGTCTTCAGATCATGGGTAATATTGCTGATAAGAGTACGATTCTCGCTTTCGTCCACAAGTTTGGACTCAGCAGAGGCTTTCAATCTCTTCCTCATTTCATCGAAGCTCTGAACCAGCACCGAGAGGTCCCCACCGCCCTCAGGTATCTCTATATCGAAATCCAAAGTCCCATCAGCAATCCTCTTGGCACCCTCAGTCATCTCGTGTATCGGCTTTATCAATCCATTATTTATCCACGAAATCAGGATAATGCCAGTGATTGACAATATTACGAGAAGCATCATGTAAATAATCGCATAATATTCATCTGAAGGCCCCGGACTCTGGATAGTAGTTGACCTGACCAGCATTATCCCCATGAGGCATTCCGGCACAATAATTCCCAAAATAAAAGCAATTTTGATACGTTTTTGGAGCGACATAAACAGGACTTTCAATCTCTCTTTTCTTATTTTGCCAACAAAATAACAGACTGCAGGGGTGACGAATAAATGCGTCAACCTCGAATCCTCAGTATATCAGAATCATTTTCACTTTTACATAAGGAGCAAATTAAAGGTAATTAAAATAAATAAAAATTTTATAAACCCATTGATTGACATTTGTGCAACTGTTATAATCTATAGATAACTTTAGTAATTCTAATCTAAAGGAGGTTTTGGCTATGAAATGGGTTTGTCAAGTTTGTGGTTATGTGCATGAGGGAGATCAGCCGCCAGAGAAATGCCCTACGTGTGGGCAGCCTGCATCAAAGTTCAGTCCCCAGAACGATGATATGACATGGGCAGCGGAGCACGTGGTGGGAGTCGCCAAGGGAGCCCCCGAGGATATCATCGAGGACTTAAGAGGCAACTTCACGGCTGAGTGCAGCGAGGTCGGTATGTACCTTGCGATGTCCCGAGTAGCGTACCGTGAGGGCTTTCCGGAGATTGGCGAGTACTGGCGCAGGGCTGCCTTTGAAGAGGCAGATCATGCCGCAAAGTTCGCCGAGCTTTTAGGAGAGGTAGTAACCGATTCCACCAAGAAAAATCTCGAGATGCGCGTGGAAGCGGAAAATGGGGCCACAGCTGGAAAGACAGACCTCGCTAAGCGGGCTAAGGCTCTGAATTTGGATGCGATTCACGACACCGTACATGAAATGGCCCGGGACGAGGCACGGCACGGGAAAGCATTCGCAGGATTGCTGAAGAGATATTTTGGCTGAGATTTGAAGGCGGGCAAAACCGTTTGAGAGTCCAGTCGATGGTGCATGAGGTTTAAAAGCCATATGCGCCGAAGCTTGCAAGGCAGGAGCAGATAACGCTTCTGCCTTGTTTTTTGCTCTTTTCGCTTATTTCAGCTTCGGTAATTACTCAGCTTTGATTCAAGTACGCTTCCTGCTCAGGGGTCAGCACGTCGATTTTTTTATTTAGGAAAGCGAGCTTCTTCACCGCCACTTCCATGTCCACATCTTCGGGCACGTCAATCAGCTTCTCTTTGAGTTCCTTTCCATGTTCTATCAGGTATTTCGCTGAAAGTGCCTGAATGGCGAAGGACATATCCATGATTTCCGCAGGATGCCCGTCCCCGCAGGCAAGATTCACGAGTCTCCCCTCTCCCAGGATGTAAATCCAGTTCCCGGACGGGTGCTTGTATCCCATTATATTGTCCCTCATTTTTGCGCTTTCAAGGGCTATTTCCTTCAGCCTCGCAATATCCACCTCGCAGTCGAAGTGCCCGGCATTGCAGAGCACGACCCCATCCTTCATCTCGGCAAAATCCTCTTCATCAATGACCTTGTCGCAGCCAGTCACAGTGATGAAAAAGTCCCCAAGCTTCGCGGCTTCTTTCATCGGCATCACATCGAATCCATCCATGACTGCCTCTATCGCCTTGACCGGGTTTATCTCAGTCACGATTACCCTGGCCCCGAGCCCCTTGGCTCTCATGGCGACTCCCTTGCCGCACCATCCATAGCCCGCAACTACCACGATCTTTCCTGCCACGATCAAATTAGTCGTGCGATTTATCCCATCCCAGACCGATTGACCGGTCCCGTAACGATTATCAAAGAAGTGTTTCATCTGCGCGTTATTCACCCGAACCATCGGGAAGGCGAGCTTCCCTTCCCTATCCATTGCCTCCAGGCGGATTATTCCAGTCGTTGTCTCTTCGCAGCCGCCAATGACTCCCGGCAATAGGTCTCTAAGCTCCGTGTGGATCATGTGAACAAGGTCCCCGCCGTCATCGATTATGATATTGGGTCCCGGATTAAGGACAGCTTTGATGTGCCTGTTATATTCTTCGTCAGTTGTTCCGTGCCATGCATGAACCTCTAATCCCTCGTCCACAAGAGCTGCCGCCACATCGTCCTGTGTGGACAAGGGATTAGAACCGGTCACATACATTTCTGCCCCGCCAGCCTTCAAGACCTCGCAGAGATAAGCCGTCTTTGCCTCCAAATGAACGGACAGCGCAATCTTTTTGCCTGCGAAAGGCTTCGTCCTTTCAAATTCTTCCTTCAGCATGGAGAGCAGGGGGCAATTCCTCCTGACCCACTCTATCTTCCTATGCCCTGATTCTGCCAGTTTTATATCCTTGATTTCACTCGCCATCTATTTCCTCCTAATAATAAACGGCCGTTAAATGTCCGCCTAGAACTTACTTAACGGCCGCTTGACAGCTTTATCGCAATCGAGCGGGGAGATAAGCGTCCCCTACTCGATACGGCAATACTGCCCATCATCTCTCACTTCGTGTTCGATGATGAGCATTCGCCAAGATGCCTGCCTTTCGTGCAAGCACGATACAGACGCCTTGGCTCATTACCTACACAAAAAAGCCGGATGAGCCATTCAAGACCCATCCGGCTCAATATACTAATCAAAGCCCTTTGAGATATTCATTCACCATCGCAGAAATCTGAGCCCTCTCAGCCTCTGCGGCTGCCTTCTGTGCAAGCACATTAGCATAGTAAGCATTGAGATCCGCCTGATATGCCGCATATGCCGAAGCCCCCTCAGCCTTCTGGAATTCGCCCTTTGCAAGCTCTCCATACTGGAACGCTTCGAGCTGAGCCGCTCCTGCGTTAGCTGTTGCCTGACCTACTGCCTCATTTATAGCGCCGTTTGCAAGCTGTGAAGCATAGAAGCTCTCAAGATTCGCCTGATAAATAGCCATGTCCTGAGCCCTTTGATCCTGCGCTGCCTTAGCCGCCGCAAACTCTTCTGTCGGGCCAGCCATTACAGGCACAATCGACATGGCAGCAACTGCTGCGCCTACAAAAAAAGCAACTACCCTTTTTTTCATATGAATTTCCTCCAAAACATTCTTGTGGTTAGACACCTTGCATTTTTCTAAAGTGTCCATAAAACTGTAGCCATTTGCCATCTTCTAATCATTTTGCGGCAAAATTCAAAATAACCGTTGCAAAACAACTTTCCTTTTTCTGAGACAAGCTGCCTTGCAACGAACTCTGATTTCCTACAGCTTCTTAAATTATGATAAACATAATGTGTGATAATAACACCATCGCCAAAAAATATCAAGTCTTTAAAAAATTTTTTTAAATTTCTCTTGCATTTTTTCTTGTTTAGGTGTATAATGCTTTTTGTTGTGTTGAGTTAGTCACCAAAATTTAATATTGGGCTATCGCCAAGCGGTAAGGCAACGGACTCTGACTCCGTCACTTCGAAGGTTCGAATCCTTCTAGCCCAGGAAAAAGAGAAAACCAGGCTTCGCCTGGTTTTTTCTTTTTCTGGGTCGCCAAATTATATCCTCTTAATCCAGCCGCATGAATTCACACTTCACCTTGCAATTCTTCTTGAAGAAGGATATGCCGATTTTCTGGATGTTGGAGTAGCCCTCTTCTTCCAATGCCTCATAGTAACGATTCTCGTCAATCTGGCGGATTGCAGCCAAGGCCGCTTCCTCCATGAGTTTCGGTCTCTCTGCTACCTTGAGCTCGATCACACAGGCATTAGCAAAGATATCCGTGGGCTCGACCAGGATGTCGCTCCGCCCGTCCCCCGCCTCCCTGTTTGAGACCGTCCTGAAGTCCTCAGCGGATGCAAGCACCCCCAAGAGGAAGCCGTGATAAAAGCTCTCGTAGGAATCGAAGTAGCTTATGGCCGGCCGCAGAAATTTATTCAACTCCAGCTCAAGAGCCGCCTCGTCCCCGCTGAACATAGCATTGAAAAGCACGCTCCGGTCCGCCTCCTGCACTTTCTCATCGAACCAAGTTCTTATTTTTTCACTATAAATATACCGGGTCTCCCTATTCGGTATCACAAGAGTAGCATAGATCTTCTCCCCGCCCTCTTCTTGCTTCTCTCCAGTTTTTTTCAGATACCCCGTGAAAAACATGAAGTTCCACAGATTGTCGCTATTATCATAAATTTCCTTATAAGTGATGTCCTCGTGTATCTGCTTCTCTATGCTGCCGCCTTGGATAAGCTGCTCTATCTCCTCTACAGTGTCTTTCTTCGCCCTCACAATCAAGTCTCGCACAATGCTATTAGAGCTGGTATTCGCCCAATATGAAAGCGGGAGCATATCAGGATTTGAGATATGGTTCTTCACGTACATCAATGTGCTCCACGGATTATACACGTTCGTCTCACCGAAGATATATCCATCGTACCATTCTTTGACCTCTTCATACTTACATTCCAGCCCATAGTCCCGGAGCATCTGCTTCACCTCTTCCTCCGTAAAGCCAAAATATTCCCCATAGTCCCGGGTCAGGATGGAATTGATTTCGAGATTGTTGAGTCCGGTAAAGATCGATTCCTTTGAAACCCGCAAACACCCGGTCAGCACTGCGAATTCCAAGCAGTCATTGGTCTTAAACGCACTCTCGAAGAGATTACACATGAAATTAACCATCTCATTATAATAACCATTGAAAAATGAGCTCTCCAGCGGCACGTCGTACTCATCAATCAGTATGATTGTATTTTTGCCAGTGGCCTTCTTCAGACATTGGCACAAGAACTGCAGGCAGTCTGAGTATTCAATATTCTCTGCGTTCCCAAGCCTGAGCTTATCTATTTCCGCTCGCTCTTCTTCTTTCAGCTTGCCGATTAGGTACTTTTCATCAATTCTCCTCACTTCTTTTGCGAGCAGTTTCTTGAATGCAGCGAAGGATTCCTCACTTTTATTAAACTTCGTGCCCTTCAAGGTGAGCCAGATCACCGGGTACTGCCCCATATGCGAAATATACTTTTCCCCGGCCTCCATTATCTTCAAGCCCTCGAAGAGCGCGGGATCCGCCCCCTCCTCGAAGAAACATTTGAGCATATTGATATTCAGCGTCTTCCCGAAACGGCGAGGTCTAGTGAAGAGATTTACCTCACCCTTTTTATCAATGAGATCCTTGATAAAGAGCGTCTTATCGACATAATAGTATCCCTTTTTTTTGAACACAGCGAATAGATCCGCCCCGATTGGGAGCGGTTTATAGTTCATGCCATCCTCCTTCCAGAAACAATCCACCTGAACTCCTGATTTTCAAAGTCAGCGTTTCTTCCCATTCTCGTCTCCCTACCATACCGGCACAGCCTTACAGCGTAAGCCCCATCTAAGGCCCTGTGAAAAAATAACTTTACATCTTGCTTGTAAAGTCATTCATGCACAGCTCCTAATCTCTCAATCCTACAGGTATATTTCTTCGTTTTCTTCGTGTAATTGATCCCGACCAGGATGATCTCCCCCTTGTGCCCTGAGAGAGCCCCGGTATATGAGCGGTCCCGGATCTGCTTTATGGCGGCTCTCGCGCTCCTGTTCCACTTCAGTTC
>JAGBNY010000004.1 GCA_017634175.1 Lachnospiraceae bacterium | reverse complement strand
GCAGATCACGGCCCCATCTATGAACTGTACTCCTGAATGGACTATGGACTCAGGATGGATCAGAACCTCTATCTTTTCATAGGGGACATTGAAAAGCCAATGGGCTTCCATGACCTCCAGCCCCTTATTTGCAAGCGTCGAGGAATCAATTGTAACCTTCGGCCCCATGCTCCAATTCGGATGCTTGAGGGCCGCTTCCGCCGTGATCTCGTTCAGGTCTGCGGGTTTAAGTCCTCTGAATGGCCCCCCTGAGGCTGTGAGCAGAATTTTCTCCACCCTGCTTTCCGGAGAACCGGACTCAAACGCCCCTTGGAGGGACTGGAAGATGGCCGAGTGCTCGGAGTCCACCGGAAGGATCTGCACCCCGTTTTCTTCTGCCGCCTTCATTATTATGTGTCCCGCCGCCACCAGGCTCTCCTTATTCGCCAGGGCGACTTTTCTCCTCGCCTTAATCGCCGCGAGAGTCGGCTCAATCCCTATCATCCCTACAATGGCGCTTAAGACCAGGTCCGCTTCCGGCATCGCGGCGATCTCCTTTAAGCCCTCGATCCCGCAGAGAACCCTTACATCCAGGTCTGAAATGCTTAATCTAAGATTTCTGGCCGCTTCCTCGTCGTAGAGACAGACGGCCTTTGGCATGAATTCCCTGATATCCCTTTCCATCTGCGCCGCATTTTTCCCCGCAGCCAGCGCTGCGACCTCAATCCGGTCCCTGTTCGCCCTGACTATGTCCAGTGCCTGGGACCCTATCGAGCCTGTCGAGCCCAATATTACAAGCCTTATCATAATCCGCCTTTCTTAACGATGTAAAATAGAATGAAGATAATCGGGGCCGTTATGATCACCGAGTCGAACCTATCAAGTATGCCGCCATGTCCGGGAATCAGATTCCCATAATCCTTGATCCCATAATGCCTTTTGATTCCGGAGGCAAATAAATCCCCGCATTGGGATATCACGGCCCCGATTCCTGAAATCAAGGCTATTACCCAGGGCCCGCTTTCCATGAAATGGCTGAGTATGAAGCCCAAAAGGACGGCGCCTGCCACGCCCCCTACTGCCCCCTCTATTGACTTTTTGGGGGAAAGGACCGGCGAAAGCTTGTGCCTCCCAATAGTCCTCCCAACCAGATAGGCAAAGGTGTCTGAGACCCAGGAAGTCACGAATACAAGGAGAATAAGCTGTATCCCCTCACTCTCCTGCCTCAGAAGATAAAGAAAGCCCAGCATGACAGGGACATAGATTTCCCCAAAGGAAGCCTTCATCACCGATGTCACCTCAATCCTTGGATATCTCAGCACAAAGAGCACCATCTTAGAGACTATGGAAATGATACATACAAAGAAAGGCAGCAAAAGAACGGAATCACTGTTTTTCGAGAAAAGCAGGGCAGAATAGTACAATACGGCAAACACATATGAAGATAATTCCAGGGCATTGAACGGGGCTTTTTCCCCTTTAGAAGCCGCAGGGGCTCCTGTGTCATGGACTCCTACAGCCCTGCTGTATTCATTCACCCCCACGATTGAAATAAAAAGAAGGAGGACCCAAAGAAAGTATCCTCCTAAATAAATTGTGAGCCCCAGGATTATAACCAGAGCGATTCCACTCAGAACTCTTGTCAAAAACATATCACACAGCGTCCCCTATGCCGCCGAATCTCCTGTTCCTGCTGCTATAGGCCCTAAAAGCGCGAATCAGCTCATCCTCATTGAACTCGGGCCAATTCTTGTCCGTAAAATAGAACTCTGTATAGCAAAGCTGCCAAAGCAGGAAATTGGACAATCTCTGCTCTCCGCTGGTACGAATAAGGAGATCAGGATCCGGTATATCGGCGGTATCCAAGTGTCCCGAAATCAGGTCTTCAGTCACGTTCAAATCTGATGGGAGCTCCCCAGCCCTGATTAGGTCCAGGATTTTCTGGAAGGCCCTCCTTATCTCATCCCGGCTACCATAATTCAAGGCAATCTGGAGGGAAAGCCCTGTGAAGTCCTTTGTATAGTCCTCTAGCTCCGCTATGGTCTTCTGTAGTTCCTCGCTCAACTTGGAAATGTCCCCAATGACCCTGAAACGCATATTGTCCTTTTTTGCGGTCTTGAAGCATTTAGAAAGGTAGGAGCCAAGGAGCTTCATCAAGGCGGAGACTTCCTCCGCCGGCCGAGTCCAATTCTCGGTAGAAAAAGCATAGAAAGTCAGGTACTTGACTCCCATCCTACCTGCCGCCCTGCCTATATCCTCTACGTTCTTGGCTCCTACAGTATGCCCGTAGGTCCTGGGCATCCCCTTGGACTTGGCCCATCTGCCATTCCCATCCAGGATAATGGCCACGTGCTGCGGGATCACGAGCCCTTCTAGCGCCCCATCCATCATACAGTCATAATTTCCTTCTCTTTATCGGCTGCAGCCTTGTCAACCTTCTTGATATATTGATCCGTCAATTTCTGAAGGTCGTCCTGAAGCTCCTTAATTACGTCCTCAGAAACGTCCTCCTTGCTCAATTTCTTGAAGCTGTCGTTTCCATCCCTCCGGATGTTTCGGACAGCCACCTTGCACTCTTCCGCCTTCTTCTTCACTTCCTTCGTAAGCTGCTTACGCCTTTCTTCGGTGAGCTCAGGGAAGACCAGCCTTATCTCGTTGCCATCATTGCTCGGATTGATCCCGATATCGGATGCCATTATCGCCTTTTCGACGTTCTTTATCATTGTCTTGTCATAGGGCTTTATGAGGATGACCCGGGCCTCCGGGACCGATATATTTCCCACAGCCTGAATCGGCGACGGTGCCCCATAGTAGTCCACCTTGATCTTATCGAGTATGTGCGGATTCGCCCTCCCCGCCCTTATCGAAGTGAATTCCTCGGCAAGGTTCTCCAGGGATTTCTGCATTTTTTCTTCATATTTCTTGACTTTCTCGTCCATATGTCCACCTCTCTATACTGTAATCTCTGTCCCGTCAAAAGCGCCTTTTTCCGCCTTTGCCGCTTTCACAATTGAGCCCTCTTTTCCGAGCGCAAAGACCCTCATTGGCATCTTATTCTCCATAGCAAGTATCGAGGCCGCAAGATCCACGACTTGCAGCTTATTCTCTATCACTTCCCCTATGGAAATCTCATCATACCTCTTCGCGGCTTTATTCGTCTTTGGGTCCGAATCATAGACCCCATCCACCGCCTTGGCTAAGAGGATCATGTCCGCCTCTATCTCGACTGCCCTTAGAACCGCTCCGGTATCAGTCGAAAAATAGGGGTGCCCCGTCCCTCCGGCAAAGAAAACCACTAATTTATGAGCGAAATACTTATTTGCCCTGTCCTTAGAAAAGGTCTTAGTGAATGTCCCCACCTCAAAGGGTGTGAGCACACTGGTCAAGAGTCCCAAGGAACGCACGCTCTCGGAAACATAGATTGAATTCATCACCGTGGCAAGCATCCCGATCTGATCCGTCTTGGACCTGTCTATATTGAGATTGGTCCTGCCTCTCCAGAAATTGCCACCGCCGACCACGACTCCGACCTCGATACCCTCTTCAGCCAAGGTCTTGATCTGCCTGGCGACTTCCATCACAACACTGTCATCAAAGCCAAATTTTTTATCGCCGGCGAGAGCCTCGCCGGACAGCTTCAAAAGCACACGCATAGTTTAACTCGCCTTTTTCCCAAAGTTCTTTTTAAGGTCATCAAAGAAAGTAGTAGGAGAAATGTCCGCATAGCACTGCGAGCAATGTCCCTCTATCACGGCTCCATTATTGATCTGGACCGACTTGGACTTGATATCGCCCATAACTATTGCAGAAGTGTCGAGGATGACGGGACCATGCACATCGATATCCCCCTTTACGGCCCCCGCTATGACGGCGCTCGTCGCAGAAATATTCCCAATAATGACCGATTCCTGACCCACCTTGACGGCTCCGGTACTGATGACCTCCCCCTGGATCCTTGCGGAATCAGCGAAAATTTCCGAAGCCTTGGAATTACCATTGACAGCCCCTGAAATATTCAGCTTGCCCTTTACTATGAGATTCCCATTGACTTCCCCCAGCACGTCGAGAGAGCCAATGGTCTGAATGTCGCCCCTCACAACCATCCCATCGGTTATAACGCCCGTTTCATCGGACACAGGTCCTTCATCGAAGTCAGGCAGGAGCGGCTCCTCTACTTCGACCATTCCAGCGCCCTCTGGGACCTCTGCGCCAATTCCTTCTAAATTCTGTGCAATACTCTCGTCCATTTTATTTTCCCCTTCCCCAGGCGAATCCTCCGCCTGATTCTTCACGGTAATATCTATTAAAACCTTATCATCCCCCGCCGACTCTGCATCAGGGGTCTCATCTTGACTGTAAATAGCTGACTCACCTGACAGTTCAGGTGTCTCCGGTATCTCAGGAGTCATTATCTCATCCAACATTCGGTCTACCTCCTCCGGCTCCAGTTCCACTGGCTTAACCATGTCATTGATAATGGTTGGATCCAAGGCAAGGGACTCAGTGAGTTCCGGATTATCTGCAATGCTCTGTTCCATTGGCATCTCAGTGTCCAATGAGACGGGCAAATCTTCTATTCCTAGAATTGCCTCTGCTTCTGGCTCCAATGCCGGCATTAGCTCAGGCTCTGCTAATCCTTCTGAGAGCAATACGGGCCCGGGTTCTGCTGAATCCTCAGAAAGTGATAGAATATCAGGCCCTGGCTCTTCCCCAGAGAGTGACAACGGCTCGGGCTCCGCTATTGAGTTCATTATAGAATCCAATTCTGTTAATTGCTCCGGGACCGCCATTGGCTCAGGAGCAGCTAACTGCTCTAAGACCGCCATTGAGTCCGGCTCTGCTATTGAGCTCAAAACAGGCTCAGGCATTGCCATGGTCTCAGTCTCAGGTTTAGGCTCGAGTTCCGCTCCAAGCCCCGAGAATGGTACTGTCTCAGATTCCATTTCATTCATGGACTCAGGAATTATCATCTCATCCATCAATGGCGGATTATCCATTGCTGAAACCAGTTCCGCCATGCTTTCCAGCTCAGGCGGTGACTGCGCTTCCGGCCCCGGTATGGAGTCCAAATCCGGTATCGGCTCCAAGTCTTGCAAAGGCTCTGACATTGCTATGGGCTCCGACTCCACCATCGGCTCTCCCATTGCTGCAGGCTCCGGCTCCGCCATCGGCTCTTCAATTGCTGCGGGCTCCGGCTCCGCCATCG
>JAGBNY010000038.1 GCA_017634175.1 Lachnospiraceae bacterium | reverse complement strand
GGTCAATTCCGCCTTCCTCGCCATGGCGAGCATGAGCGGGCTTACAATGGCACTCTTGAATCCGGAGCAGGATCTTTTGGTGGACTCTCTCTATGCGTCCAATCTTCTTTCCGGGCGGGAAGGCGCGGCAGAGTCCTATATAGAAAGAGAAGCCCGTGATATGCCGAAGCCTCTAGAAAAAGACGCTTCAAACCAAAAGATAGATACAGAAAAAGAGGGAGATGCCCTATATGAGGCCGTTCTGCGGGGCAGACGAAAGGAATCAGCCGCTTTAGCTGAAAAAGAGCTTTCTAAGGGCAGGTCCCCGCAGGATATCTTGAATAATTCCCTTATCCCTGCCATAAATGCGACCGGCCGCCTCTTTGAAAAAAAGAGATATTTCCTGCCGCAGCTAATCGCAAGCGGGGAGGCCATGGAAAGGGCTGTTTCCGTGCTGGAGCCCCATTTGCAAAAGGGAGGGGACGGACGGGAAGAGATGCCCGCGGTCGTGATCGCCACGGTGCAGGGAGATATTCACGATATAGGGAAGAATCTGGTGGCCTTGATGCTTAGGAACTATGGCTACAAGGTATATGATCTGGGCAAGGATGTGGCCAGGGAAAAGATAGTTGAGGCCGCTATAGAGAGAAAAGCCCAAATAATCGCCCTCTCAGCCCTTATGACTACCACGATGGGAGAAATGGAGAAGGTCATTGAATATGCTGGACAGAGGGGAGTTGGCGCGCAGTTCATGGTAGGCGGAGCCGCAGTCACGAGGGAATATGCTGAGTCCATAAAAGCCCACTATTCAAGCGATGCGCAGGAAGCCGTGAAATTGGCGGCTCGTTTGACTCACGTACAGCATTGACCGTGGCCTTTCATTAGGAAATATAGGTATTCTTGTGGCTATCATATGCCACAAGAAAACCTGGTTTTTTCGAGACATAAGTTTGCAGCGAAAAAACACGTCTTGAAAGGGTTCTCTTACATGGTCAAGAAGCAGCGGGGCATGAATAGATTAAAGTGATGTAAGTCCGGTTTATTGGATAGAGGTTGATTGATGGCGGAATATATTAGCGGAGCGGACGCAATAGTGAAATGCCTCCTGAAAGAGGGGGTGGATACGATATTTGGCTATTCTGGAGTGGCTATAGACCCTTTTTGGAATAGTGTTGGAAAAACAAAGATAAGGCAGATCTTGGTCCGCACCGAGCAAAATGCCGGCCATGCCGCAAGCGGATATGCGCGTGCCAGCAGAAAAGTAGGGGTCTGCGCCGTGACGAGCGGCCCCGGGGCCACGAATCTCCTGACAGGCATCGCCACGGCCTTTGCAGATTCCATACCCTTGGTCTGTATCACGGGACAGGTGGAGAGCGACTGCCTGGGGCAGGATGTTTTCCAGGAAGCGGACATAGTGGGGGCCGCTGAGTCCTTTGTGAAGTATAGCTATCTTGTGAAAAATGCGAGAGATATCCCCAGGGTTGTCAAGGAAGCCTTCTACATAGCCTCTACAGGCCGAAGAGGACCCGTCCTTATTGACCTGCCATATGACATACAAAATAGCAAGATGCCGGACTTTGATTATTCTGATGAAATTCCCAAAATGCGTACTTACAAGCCCACGGTAAAGGGGAATTTGGTTCAGATAAAGAAAGTGGCTGAGGAATTGAATAAGGCCAAGCGGCCGCTGATCTGCTGCGGCGGGGGCATACATTTGAGCGGCGCCAGGGAGATTTTGCGGGAATTCGTCGATAGGAATTCCATCCCGGTAGTCTCTACCATGATGGGGCTTGGAGTGCTTCCTTCATCCCATCCACTGTACTTTGGAATGGTAGGGAATAATGGGTTCAGGACAGCTAATTTCGCAATGAGGGAGAGTGACCTCCTGATAATGGTTGGAGCGAGAGTCGCGGACAGAGCCGTGTCCAGTCCCGATCTGGTGCTGGAGGGGAAGGTTTTGGTACACATGGATGTGGACCCCGCAGAAATTGGCAAGAACGTAGGACCTACGATCCCACTCGTGGGGGACGCCAAGACCATATTTGAAGATTTCCTGGATTTGAAGCTAAGTTGCCGTACCGAAGGATGGATTTCGAGGCTTACTGAGCAGAAGGCGGCTAATGTCAAAGCATATAAAACGAGTGACGAGTACGTAAATCAGGCTTTATTCGTGAAAAAGCTTTCTGAATCCATGGAAGAGGATGCGATCTATGTCGCAGACGTGGGACAGAATCAGCTCTTCTCTTGTAGGAACGTGGTCATAAAGGCCGGCAGATTCTTTACGTCCGGTGGAATGGGCACGATGGGCTATTCCATACCGGCCGCTATTGGAGCCAGGGCCGCGGATGAAGCTCTGAAGGAGAGACGGGCTAGGGAAGAGCCCGAAGAAATGACCGAAAAAGCGGTCATAGAACAAAACGAGGTTAAACCTGGAGATAAGATGCGCCAGATAGTGGCGGTTTGCGGCGACGGGGCTTTTCAAATGAGTATGTGCGAGCTTGCGGTGGTCAGCCAATACAAGCTTCCGATAAAGATAGCCGTTATGAAGAATCATTTCCTGGGCCTGGTCCGTGAGCATCAGCATTTTGCCTATCATGATCAGTACAATATGGTGGACTTGGGCGATTTTCCTGACCTTAAGCTTATCGCAAAGGCCTATGGAATTGATTACGTGAGGCTTTCAAAGGACTCGGAGATGGAAGAGCGGATCGGAGACTTTCTAGCCGATGAACGCCCCATGTTGATGGAAGTGAATGTGGATCCCATGGATCTGACAACCCTTTGAGGAGAGCCATGAAAAAGATATATTCTGTCCTGGTTGAGAACAGGTCCGGCGTACTGTCCAAGGTGGCAGGGCTCTTTTCCAGGAGGAGCTTCAATATAGATTCCCTTACCGTTGGGGAGACTGAGGATAAGGCGGTTTCTCGTATGACCATAGTTTCAAGCGGCGATGAGAGGACTCTGGAACAGATAGAAAAGCAGCTTAATAAGAAGCTGGACGTCATAAAGATAAAGACCTTTAGCGAGACAGATTCAGTGAGCCGTGAACTCATGCTGATCAAGGTCAAATATAATAAGTCCAATAGGCGGGAGATTATGGAGACCTGCGAGGCGATGAAGGCGGACATTGTGGATATGTCCAAGAATCTCATGATGATCCAGATTTGCGATACCCCGGAGAGGACGGCCCTAATGATAAAGCTTTTATCCGGAATCAGCGTGGTGGAGATCGCAAGAACAGGCACGCTTTCGCTCACTAAATGTGAAGCGGAATAAATAAATATATATATGCCAAATGGCAGAAAGGCAGGTAAACTTAATGTTTGGTTTCGGCAGCATGATTCAGAAACTGAAGAAAGACCCGAAGAAAATAGTATTCACGGAGGGCAGCGACCCCCGTATCCTGGAGGCTTCTTCCAGGCTTCTCGCCAGCTCCTTCCTGGTTCCAATTCTATTGGGGAAGAGGGATGAGGTTGAGGCGGCCGCAGAGGAGGCAGGATACAATATCAGGGGGGCGCAGGTCATCGACCCCGAAGATTATGATAGATTTGATGAGATGGTGGATCTCTTCTGTGAGATCCGTAAGTCCAAAGGAATGACCAAGGAACAGGCGGAGCCCATATTGAGGAGGGGGAATTACTTTGGCACCATGCTGGTGAAGATGGGAGTTGCCGACTGCCTCTTGGGCGGAGCCACCTATTCTACGGCTGATACTGTGCGCCCGGCTCTTCAGATCATAAAGACGAAGCCCGGCAATTCGATAGTGTCATCATGCTTTATCTTGGTCCGCCCCTCTGCAACCGGCGAGAACGAGGTCTTGGCAATGGCGGATTGTGCTATAAATCTCTATCCTACCGAGGACGAGCTTGTCGAGATTTGCGGAGAGACCGCGCAGTGCGCCCGCGTTTTCGGAGTGGACCCGAAAGTCGCTTTCCTCAGCTATTCCACCTTTGGCTCCGGTAAGGGCGATGACGTGGACAAGATGCGGAATGCCGCGAAGAAAGCGAAGGAGAAGTACCCCGATCTTCCGATAGAGGGTGAATTGCAATTCGACGCGGCTGTCTCTCCGAGGGTCGCTCGCACAAAGTGTCCGGATTCAGAGGTTGCGGGACATGCCAATACCTTTATCTTCCCTGATATCAATGCTGGGAACATTGGCTACAAGATAGCACAGCGCATGGGTAATTTCGAGGCCTACGGTCCCATCCTCCTCGGCATGAATGCACAGATCAATGACCTGTCGAGGGGCTGCAATGCGCTAGAGGTCTATTCAATGGCCATCATCACGGCATCGCTTTCATAAAAAATATGAGATTCGTATCATGGAACGTGAATGGGCTTAGGGCCTGCGTCCAAAAGGGCGGCTTCCTGGATACCTTTAAGAGCCTGGATGCGGATGCTTTCTGCATCCAGGAGACAAAGCTCCAGGAAGGGCAGATCGAGCTGGATCTGCTGCCTGAGTACAAGGGCTATTGGAGCTACGCGGAGAAAAAAGGCTATTCAGGGACTGCGGTATTTACAAGACTGGAACCGCTTTCAGAGAGCCATGGAATGGATGGATATTGGAGCGACAATGAGGGAAGGGTCACTAGGCTTGAATTCCCTGAGTTTTTCCTGATCTGTGTATATACTCCTAATTCCAAGCAGGGCTTGGAGCGTCTTGATGGCAGGATGGAATTCGAGGATGCTTTCCTGTCCTACATCCAGGACTTGCAGAAGGAAAAACCGGTCATCATTTGCGGCGACTTGAATGTGGCTCATAAGGAGATCGACTTAAAGAACCCATCTTCTAATCATCACAATGCGGGCTTTACCGATGAGGAGAGGGGGAAATTTGGGAATCTATTGAGCAAGGCCGGTCTCATTGATACTTTTAGGTACCTTTATCCGGATTTGACGGACATATATTCCTGGTGGTCTTATAGATTCAAGGCCCGGGAGAAAAACGCGGGGTGGCGCATCGATTATTTTTTGGTATCCGCTGCTCTAAAAGAAAGGATAGAAGAGGCCAAAATTCATACGGAGATTTTTGGTTCAGACCATTGCCCGGTAGAATTGGTGCTTAGCTGAATTTGATCGAAGAGAAGAATAAATTTGAAATATCTAAGGGCAGGCCTTGGCCTCTTGGCGTGAGTCTCATTGACGGGGGAATCAATGTGGCTGCGGCTGCCGAAAGATCATCCAGGCTGTCCTTGGTGCTTATAGATGATGAGAGTGGAGAGCGGTTCGAAATTCCCTTTGATGAGACAGGGGCTGTCGGGTCCGTACACTCCTTGTTTATTAGCGGGGTAGATATTGACAAATATTCCTATGTCCTGAAGAATGGACGCCATGAATACGTAGATCCCTACGCAGTTTGGGCGAGTGGCACCGAGAATTGGGGTCATCATGAGCCGAAGGGCAGATTTGCCGCCTCAGAATTTGATTGGGAGGGCGATTCGAGTCCCCGAATCCCATTCAGCGATTCTTGTTTTTATCTCCTGCATGTCAGGGGCTTCACCATGCATAGGTCATCGGGAGTGAAGAATCCCGGGACTTTTGAGGGCTTAACGGAGAAACTGGGCTATTTGCAGGACTTGGGCATAACAGCGATTGAGCTCTTGCCGGTCTATGATTTCAACGAGGTCATGAAGCCTCATCCTGCGATGAATACTCAAAAACCTGTTGAGGGCGCCTTTGAGAATCCCCATAAAAGAAGGATTAATTATTGGGGCTTCACATCGGGACAGTATTTTTTCCCCAAGAATGCTTATTCAGCTATTGGAGACGGCCCCCTCTCTTTTAAGAGACTGGTGCATGAGCTTCATAAGCGGGGGATGGAAGCTGTTGTGGACTTCTATTTCGAAACGACCGATTTTGAATTCATTCAGAGTGTGCTGAGGTACTGGGTCATTAATTACAGGGTTGACGGTTTCAGAGTGCTAGGGAATGGACTGCCTTTTAAGCCCATTGTGACGGACCCGTATCTTACCGAGACCAAGCTCATCTTTGATAGCCTGGGGGATGAATTCTATAGGGAGGATTTCCACGCCCCTAATAGGAACGTGCTGCTCCTTAATAATTCCTTTCAGCAGGACAATCGCCGCTTCCTAAAGGGGGATGCGGACCTCCTGCCATCCTTTGCCCGTCACTTATTCGAGAATCCTAAGAAGCATGGCTACTTGAATTTCCTCACTAGCTACAATGGCTTCACGATGTGCGACCTCGTGTCCTATGAAAGGAAACATAATGAGGCGAATGGGGAGAATAATGCCGATGGAACGGACTATAATTTTTCCTGGAATTGCGGCCAAGAGGGAATGAGCAGGAAGAAGTCCATAAATAGGCTCAGGATGCAGCAGATGAAGAACGCTTTTTCCTTTCTATTCTTCTCTCAGGGGGTGCCGGAGATACTTGCGGGAGATGAATTTTGCAATTCTCAAAAGGGGAATAATAATGCCTATTGTCAGGACAATCCAATCTCCTGGCTGAATTGGGATGACCTAAAAAAGAATGGCGAGATGCACGGATTCTTGAAGCAGCTAATCCAATTTAGGAAGAAGCATCCAGTCCTACATTCGGTGTCCCAGAAAAGGTTCACGGATTACTTATCCTGCGGCTTCCCGGATGTTTCCTATCACGGGGAACAGGCCTGGGCCCCAAAGTTTGACGAGTACATGAGGCATATCGGGGTCATGTACAAGGGATTTTACGAAAAGCTTCCGAATGGGAGGGCGGATCAGGACCTATTCTTGATATTCAATATGCATTGGCAGCCACATAGCTTTTCTCTTCCGAAGAGCGAGAAGAACAGGGAATGGGTCGAGATCATGAATACTGAGGAAGGCTTCATAAAGGAAAGGGCGTTGGAATCGGACACCATAGAGGTGAAGCAGAGGAGCGTGAGTGTTTTATATGCCAAAAAAATCCCGTTGAAGGTGAAGGATGGAAAATCAAGGGAATCAGATACGGTATAATGGATTCTTAAGCTCGTTTGCGCTGAAGCTCATAGCGTCCCTTACTATGTTCATTGACCACATGGGGGCTGGGATATTCACGAGGGCTTTGGGGCTGAGGATAATTGGGCGATTGGCCTTCCCGATTTATTGCTTTCTTTTGGTAGAGGGCTTCCACCATACCAAGGATAGATTCAAGTACCTACAAAGGCTCATAATATTTGCATTTTTATCAGAGATTCCTTTCGACCTCTTGACTAGGAATAAGATTTTGGAGTTTGAGCATCAAAATGTTTATTTCACTTTGAGCATGGGGCTCGGGCTTTTGATCTTGCTGTCCCAAGAGATGAATTTCATCTTAAAAGGCTTGCTCTGCTTCGGTATCTCTATTCTCGCCCTTGAAACTCATGTGGATTATAGGCATTTTGGCATCCTGCTGATCCTTCTTTTCGAATTATTCAGGGATTACCGTCCCTTCGCCGTATGGACGACATCCAGGGTGCTTTTTTGGGACAGTGCAATTGAGGGATTCGGCGTCCTCGCCCATATCCCCATAAGCCTCTATAATGGAAAAAGGGGCGGGAATGGGATGAAATGGTTCTTCTACTTCTTTTATCCGGGACATTTGCTTTTTTTATACTTAATCAGGAGATTCTTTTTCACTTAAAAAGCCATGGATTTTTTTGGTCATCTAGGGACGGTTTTAGAGCATAAGTGGCTTGTCATGAAATATTGCTTCAAGGTGGGTCTCTTTAAGCAGGGCATCCTGCATGATTTGTCCAAGTTTTCGCCCACTGAATTTCTGGTGGGAGTCAAGTACTATCAAGGGGACAGAAGTCCCAATAATGCTGAAAGGGAAGAGAAGGGATATTCCGCATCCTGGCTCCATCATAAGGGCAGGAATAAGCACCATTATGAATATTGGACCGATTACTCTGTTTCAAGCAAAAGCGTAGCAATAGTCCCGGTAAAGATGCCTGCGAAATATGTGGTTGAGATGCTGATGGACAGGATCGCGGCTTCTAGGGTCTATCATAAGGGGCATTATAAGGACGATATGCCGCTTAAATATTTCGCCCGCTCGATGGATAGGGTCATGATGCATGAGGACACGAAGAGGCTTCTATATAAGCTCTTGAAGATGTTGTCCATTAAAGGGGAGGCTGAGACTTTCCGCTATATAAAAATGAAATTAAAGGGGAAGCACAGGGCTTGAAATTTTATGAGGATTTGATTGGATTCTGCCAAGTGAAGTCAGAGAAAAAGAATCAAAATGCGATAAATCCTAAGCCAATTTCAAGGCTTGGAGTAAGGATATAGATATGGGAAAGAAAGTGATATTGACCGGGGACCGGCCTACGGGCTGTCTCCATGTGGGGCATTACGTTGGGTCTCTCAGGAGACGGGTGGAGCTCCAGAATAGCGGCGATTATGAGGATATCTTCATAATGATCGCGGATCAGCAGGCGCTCACTGATAATGCGGGGAATCCCCAAAAGGTGAGGGACAATATTGATGAAGTGGCCCTGGACTATCTTGCGGCGGGCATTGACCCCGGTAAAAGCAATATTTTAGTCCAATCAATGATACCAGAGCTTCCTGAGCTCACGCTCTACTACATGAACCTTGTCACGGTTTCGAGGCTTCAAAGGAATCCTACGGTTAAGGCCGAGATACAGATGAGGAATTTCGAGAGCAATATCCCCGTAGGGTTTTTCTGCTACCCGATAAGCCAGGCCGCGGATATCACGGCTTTTCAGGCCACAACGGTCCCGGTCGGGGAGGATCAGGAGCCAATGCTGGAGCAGACCAGGGAAATCGTAAGGAAATTCAATTCACTCTATGGGGAGACCTTGGTGGAGCCCGAGATCATGCTGCCAGAAAGCGCAGCCTGCTTACGGCTTCCTGGCACCGATGGCAAGGCCAAGATGTCCAAGTCCTTGGGTAATTGCATTTATCTTTCGGATCCGGAGGAAGAAGTGAAAAGGCGGGTCATGAGCATGTATACTGACCCTGAGCATCTGCAGGTATCGGACCCCGGGCACTTGGAGGGGAATACGGTATTCACCTATCTGGATGCCTTTGCTGAGGATTCCCAGGTGCATGAATACTGCCCCGACTATGCCACTTTAGATGAGATGAAGGAGCATTATAAGAGGGGCGGCTTAGGGGACGTCAAGGTGAAGAAGCTCCTGATTCGAGTGCTCCAGGATGTGCTGGGACCGATCAGGCAGAGAAGGAGCGAGTATGCGAAAGACCTGTCTTACGTGCATGAGGTCCTTAAAAAAGGCACAGAGCGGGCCCGCGAGGTATCGGCCGATACTCTCTCAAAAGTGAAGGCTTCGATGGGCATTGATTATAATTGGTAGACCGATAGTGAGGATTCAAAAACCTTAGTTTTTCGAATAGGTGCGGTCGGGATAATTAGGAGGGATAGATGAATCAGGAAAAGACTGCGGAAGAAATTATAAATATGCTGAAGCTTCAGGAGGACATCCTGGAGTTTACTCATTTTACAAATAAGGATGCCTTTGCTCTTGGAAGATTTATGGTGGAAGAGGCAGAGAAGAATGATCTTCATCTTGCCATCAGTATCAGGCGGATTGATGGGACGATTATTTTCCAAAGTCTCATGGATGGCACGGGACAGGAGAATATTGCCTGGATGGAGAGGAAATTCAATACCGTGCGCTACATGGAGATGAGCACCCTGAAGCTTTTCGTAGAGCTTGGTGAGTCCGGCGAAACGGCCTCAGATAAATTCATGGATGAGATGACCTTTGCTATTTCGGGAGGCGGCTTCCCGATACGTTTGGAGGAAGCGGGTCTATACGGCGCAGTCATTGTGTCTGGCGCCCATCATGTCCAGGACCATGACTTCATAGTCCGCTGCTTATCGAAGTACCTTCATATGGACGAGGTGCCGAGGATAAGGATGTCGGATTTTAAATAAAGCCCATTCGGCGGAATCAGGGATTTTGGCTGAATGCCTTAAGGCATAGGTCGGAGGTGGAAAAGATAATGATGATTATGCTGAGTCCGGAATATGTGAAGATGGCATCTGAGAGGGCGGAGAAGAGCAGGAGGTGTTTTTATGGAGGGTCATAAGGAGCTGACCAGTCCAAAAGGATTCACGGAAGAGGATTATTATGACCTGCCACAGGAAGAGCGGGTGGAGCTGATCGATGGGGTATTTTACGATATGGCATCGCCCGGTACCGTGCATCAGCAAATATCAACGAACCTCGTAACGAGTATAAATAATCATATCAGGCTTAAGGGGATGGATTGTGCTGTATTCCATGCTCCATATGACGTGAAGCTCTTTCCTGATAGGAACGACACCATAGTCCAGCCCGATATATCTGTCATTTGTGACCCCTCCAAATTGAAAAAGAACCGCTGCGAGGGCGCGCCTGATTGGGTGATCGAGATTGTTTCCCCCAGCAGTATCTGTAATGACTATATTCGGAAGCTGAATCTTTATAAGGACGCGGGGGTCAGGGAATACTGGATAGTGAATCCCGAGGAAGAGACTGTCACTAAGTATATGCTGTTCGATGAGGAATTCAATCTGAAGAGCTACGGATTTGATGAAAAAATCCCGGTGGGGATTTGCGAGGATTTTTTCATTGAGATCAATGGATGATATTTTTTCTATGATGTGGCGATAATCTTACCGAGAGAGGGTGGGCACAGTGGCTGAGAAGAAACAGACATATAGGGAAGTGCTGGCAGAGCTTGATGCCTACAAGGCTGAAAATGCTGCCTTGAAGCGTGACAAAGTGAACCGTCAGGCGAAGAACTCTGTATTCCTGAATCTTTTCATGCGGAAAGAGTACCAACTGAAGCTTTACATGGAGCTATTCCCGGCCGATGCATCGGTCACGGAGGACGACCTGGAGCTGGTCACGCTGGACAACGTGCTGACTATTAATCCCTATATCGACTTGGGGCTATTGGCAAGGGGGAAGCTCATAGTACTGGCGGAGGCTCAGTCAACCTGGAGCGTGAATATTATCTTTCGGCTGGCAGATTATTATTATGATTCAGCGATGAGCTATTTGGTGATGAGGAACGCAGACCTCTATAGTTCGGTAAAGATTGACCTGCCGGATGTGGAGGCGTTCGTGATCTACACGGGCAAGAAGAGAGTCGAGAAGGATGTCATTTCCCTGAATCAGGAATTCTTTGGGGGAAACCCCGAAAAGCCAGAATTCAAGGCTCGGATCATACATGGGGAATATAAGGGCGGGATTATCGAAGAGTACATGGGCTTCTGCCGTCTCTGGGATGAGAATGTTTTGAAGGCGAAGACATCGGAACAGAAGCAGGAAGCTGTCGCCAGGACGATAAACTTATGCATACAGAGAGGATACTTGGTTGAATACCTAAAGGCGCATAGAGGGGAGGTGGAAAAGATAATGATGACAATGCTGAGTCCGGAATATGTGAAGATGGCATCGGAGAGGACGGAGAAGATTAAAGAAGATAATAGTTTTGCTCGATTCTTGGGAATTGCTGAGGAACAGATAAAGGATGCGATTGTTAAACGCTATGACTTGACCCCGACCTATGCCCAGAACTTCTTGGATGACGATT
>JAGBNY010000037.1 GCA_017634175.1 Lachnospiraceae bacterium | reverse complement strand
CGAAGAAGCGGAATCGGTCTATCAGAATTATTACGATTTCGAGGAACCGATTGAGAAAGTGGCGGGGCACAGGACTCTTGCAATCAATAGGGGAGAAGCGGAAAAATTCTTGACTGTGTCCATCGAATCGCCCGAAGAGAGAATTTTGGGCTTCTTGAATAAGAGCATGCTGAAGAATGATAACGAGTTCACGAGTCCGATTATAAAGGCGGCGGCTGAGGATGCCTATAGCAGGCTGATTGAGCCTTCCATTGAGAGAGAGCTTAGAAACGAACTCACAGAGAAAGCTCAGGATGGGGCCATAGATGTCTTTGGCAAGAATCTTCGGCAATTACTCATGCAGCCGCCGATAGCGGGACAGACCGTGATGGGATGGGATCCGGCTTTCAGGACTGGCTGCAAGCTTGCGATCGTGGATCCGACAGGGAGGGTGCTGGATACAAAGGTTATCTATCCCACTTGCTCCGCATAATAAAATTGAAGAGTCAAAGAAGGTACTAAAGGAGCTTATTGAGAAATACAAGGTGACTCTTATTTCCATAGGGAATGGCACTGCCTCAAGGGAGTCTGAGCAGGTAGTGGCCGAGCTCTTGAAGGAAATGCCGGGAGCGGGTGTGCATTACGTCATCACGAATGAGGCGGGAGCTTCCGTATATTCCGCGAGCAAGCTCGCCACTGAGGAATTCCCCAATTTTGACGTGGGGCAGAGAAGCGCGGCCTCTATTGCCAGGAGGGTACAAGACCCATTGTCGGAACTTGTAAAAATAGACCCCAAGTCAATTGGAGTTGGGCAATATCAGCATGATATGGATCAGAAGAGGCTCTCCGGGACTCTTAGCGGAGTCGTAGAGGACTGCGTGAACGGCGTGGGCGTGGACCTGAATACCGCCAGCGCTGCCCTGCTTACCTATATTTCGGGGATTTCCGCCTCTGTCGCAAAAAATATAGTTTCCTATCGGGAGGAGCATGGGAAATTTGAGAACAGGAAGGATCTCCTGAAGGTAAGCAAGCTTGGACCCAAGGCATTTGAGCAATGCGCTGGCTTTTGCAGGATAAATGGCGGGACCGAGCCCCTGGATGCGACTGGAGTGCATCCTGAGTCCTATGATGCGGCCAGGAAGCTTCTTTCAATGAGTGGCTGCGCCGTGCGGGAAGAGGAAAAGATAAAGGCCTTTGAAAAGGGCATTACCGACAAGGCGGCTCTTGCGGCAGAAGCTGGCTGCGGGGAAATCACGCTGATAGACATATTGCATGAGCTTGAAAAGCCCGCGAGAGACCCGAGAGAAGATATGCCGAAGCCGGTGCTTCGCTCCGATGTCCTGGATATAAAGGACTTGAAGAGCGGGATGAAGCTCAAAGGCACGGTGAGGAATGTGATCGACTTTGGGGCCTTTGTGGATATTGGAGTGCATCAGGATGGCCTGGTCCATATTTCCAGGATAACTGACCGCTTTATAAAGCACCCATTGGAAGCGGTTTCTGTCGGGGATATCGTGGATGTCACAGTCCTGGAGGTGGATGAGGCAAAGGGCAGGATTTCTCTTACAATGGTGGATCCGGAGGCTAAGAAAAAGGGCAGGACGGATGAAAGGAAGGCCTCTTCGGGAAGAAATCCGAGTGAAAAGGCGAAAAAGAACGGCGGCAAAAAGCCCCATAGGGAAAAGTATGCCCCGGGGACGATAGGCTATCTCCTGGCTCATAAGAATGACTGAGGACGTGTAAGGATTGATTTAGTGAGGATTTTTGACGAATGACTGAGGCCGTACAAGTCTGATTCAGAGAGAATTTCGTACACATATAACTCACGTTGTCCATCTTGCGAAGAGGGGGTGAAAAGTGGTATAATAAAAAGATTAGCGATGTTCTGGAGGTAGGGGTTATGGAAACGTCTGTTTTTTTCGGCACAGCATGGTCTCTTTTGCCGCCTATTGTGGCGATTATCTTGGCATTTATCACAAAGGAAGTCTATAGTTCTCTCTTTGCGGGTATCTTCGTAGGAGCTCTTCTATGTGGGAATTTCCATCCTTGGACTACATTTGAACTTATCTTCTCAACTATGGCGGAGAATATTGATATGAATATCGTATTCTTCCTGGTCATGCTTGGGATGATAGTCGTGCTTATGGAAATGTCTGGGGGAAGCGCGGCCTATGGCAGGTGGGCCTCTGCCTGGATAAAGAATAAGCCCATGGCAATGCTCGCGACCTCGCTTTTAGGGGTTCTCATATTCGTGGATGATTATTTCAATTGCCTGACCGTTGGATCGGTCATGCGGCCTATAACTGATAGGTATAAGGTCTCCAGGGCAAAGCTTGCCTACTTAATAGATGCGACTGCCGCTCCTATCTGCATCATAGCTCCGATATCCAGTTGGGCTGCCGCTGTCAATTCTTATGTGCCGGAAGGCGCAGGGATAAATGGATTCCAGATGTTTATCAGAACGATACCCTATAATCTGTATGCCTTGCTGACCATTTTCATGCTGATTTTCATAAGTGCGATGAATTTCGATTTTGGACTCATGGGAGTGCATGAAAAGAACGCAAAGAAGGGGGATCTTTTTACCGACCATGAGGGTGAATTCGACTCAGGGGAGAAGCTCTACGTGAATGAGAGGGGCAAGGTATATGACCTTTTGCTCCCTATAATAGTCCTCATTGTTTCGGCTGTCGGAGCCATGATTTATACGGGTTTTAAGGCTGGGGGAGTCAATATCCAGGATGCTTTTGCAAATTGCGATTCTTCTTTGAGCCTGGTTTTCTCCACCTTTGTCACGATTATTTTTACCTTGATTTTATATATACCCAGAAAGATACTGACTTTCAAGCAATACATGGATAGCTTCATAGGTGGATTTAGGCTCATGCTCCGGGCCATAGCTGTGCTTACCTTTGCCTGGACCTTGAAGGGCGTAACGAATGCGCTGGGCGTGACGGATTTTGTGAGCGACTTAGTTTCTGGAAATTCTGCCGCTGCCGCGCTGGTCCCTGTCATCATGTTTGCGATTGCAATCTTTATTTCCTTCTCCACCGGGACTTCCTGGGGCACTTTTGCAATACTGGTCCCTATTGCTGTGGCTATCTTCTCAGGGGAGGGGGACCTAAACATGATGATTCTTGCGGTTTCGGCCGTGCTGGCAGGCTCCGTTTGCGGAGACCATTTATCTCCGATTTCCGATACAACGATAATGTCCAGCGCCGGGGCTCAATGCTATCATATGAATCATGTTTCCACACAGATGCAGTATGCAATTGTCCCTATCGTCTGCAGCGTGATAGGCTATTTGATCGCCGGGGCTGTGAGAAATTGGTTTGTGCCTTTGGCGGCATCGATTTTACTGGAGACCGGGACCCTCATGTTTATAAGAAAAAGAATCTTGGATAAGGGGACCAATTCAAGGTGAGCATATCCGGTTTTTCATCTGCCGAGGAGGGGGCCGTTGATCTATTCGAGATTGACAGGACTTACAGGGATCGCTTTGAAAGAGCCAGGGAAAGGGCTCTTTTTAGCGGCCCCGCAGGTATTAATAGCGGGTCAGGTGAAAGCTTCAGCATAGGCACACTGAGCGAGAAGTCCCTTCATAGAACCTTAAAATATTTTCTGGAAGAGAATCCCCTCTTTCACGAGCAGAAAATAGGGGACTTCGTGGCTGATATCTATAACGGGAAGGAAATCATAGAGATACAGAGCCGAAATTTCGGGGCAATGAAGAAGAAGCTCTCTTTGCTAAAGGATGTGGCTGATATCACGGTGGTCTATCCCTTGGAAATGGACAGGGAGATACTTTGGATTGATCCAAAAACCTATGAATTAAAAGAAAAGAGGAATTCCAACAGGCATAAGACCCTGATCAACTTGATGGATGAATTGATATTCATAAAGGATAGGCTCTTGTCATCTAAACTTCGAATCCTTGTCATTGGCCTTAAAGTGCAGGATATAAGGCTCTTAGATGGTTATGGCAGGGACAAAAAAAGGAGAGCCACAAGGTACGATAAAATCCCCTTAGAGCTCAGGTCGATTGATTCCTTTGCCTGCGCTGAGGATTACAGGGTCTTTTTGGCAGAGGGCTTAAATCAGGAATTTACCTCTGATGAATTCGCTGAATTAAATCACACAAATATCGTGACTGCGGGCAGGGCTCTTTCTGTGCTTAGTGCCTTAGGCTGCGTTCAAAGGATTGGCAAGAGAGGAAGGAAATTCTTATATCGGGAGACACTTCATGGGTCTGATTGACTTAAAAAATGCGGACAGGCTTCACTCCATCTCGGACAAGGTGGAAAAAATAGAGATAGTGCTGAGGGGGAAGATCAGGCTTTATAACTCCGTTATAAGTATCGAACTAGGTACAGGGACAATCTTGGGACTGAATGAGCCTGCAGGCAGCGAATATGAATATAATTACGAGGCAGTGGGCGAGGCGGCAGTATACTCTTATGACTATACCGGAGAAGAGTCAATCGCAGACACAGTAAGGATCAATGATAAGATAATGAGTCTCTTGGCCTCAGCTTCGTTCAAATTCGCGAATAGGGCATTCGAGTCCTATATATCAGCCTATGATTCGGCAGTAGATGAATTTCATAAGATAAAAGAGGATTATCAGGCGTATCAGAATATCAGTGCCGACAATGGGGCTGAATTTCGGATATTTAAGTCAATTGAAGAATTGGAACTGCCCAGGGTGCCTAAGGGCTTCAGCGCCTGGCAGATTTCGATGATTAAGAGCTTCATCGAAAAAGACGAGGAACTGAAGAAGAATTTCTATAGTCTGGGTCCCGAATTTTGTGTATTCTCAGTGCTTTCCATGCATGAATTCCTTTGCAAGACCACAGAAAGAATAAAGAGACTTGGCGAATATAATGCGGCTTTTAAGACCCAGACAGCGGACTTTAGAAGAGAGTACAGCGAATTCACCAGTATTGTAGAGTCCTTGAATAAGAGTCAAGAGGCTGCGGCCATAAGCGAGATGCCTGACTTCTCGGATTCAATAGAGAAAATCTTGTCGTATGGAAAGATAGAAGGCGAAGAGGCGGACGATTTCAAAAAGCTTAAAAATAATTTCGTCAGCCTTCGGGACAAGAACGAAATGAACGATGAGCTCCGGGAGCTTCGGGGAAATATTACAAAGCTTTTCTATAGGATCTACAAGGCTGTATTCCTAAGGAGTTTGGGAGATGCTGAGCTCCCGGTGGTAATTAAAATGTTCCTCATCTTCGGCTTCGTGGACCAGGAACTTGCGGGAAAAGAGAATACAAAGCTTCTGTACAGGATAGCCCAGACGATTAAGAGTGATTCACGGGGCAAGGTGCTGACAATATATGAATGGCTGAAGCTCATATATGAAGGAAAGGCAGATCCGTCCAAGAATGGATTTGAGCAGGACTATGCGACCTATCTCAGGGAGCAGAAGAATAATGGATATATTAGCGAAAGCAGGCGTAATGAGCTTTTAACGGATAGAGAGGGAAGGCTTAGCTTTGAAATAGAGAATTTCTTCCAGGCTGCGAATCGCATGACCTTTGGGCGAGTAACGACTTTCGTGCCATTTTTCTATTCCGACACCGTGATAAAGCCCCTTGAAAAGTGCCTGGTGAATCCGCAGCGGGTCGGAGAGGCTGTGGAGAGGCTCAGAGAGATAGATTTTTCTTGTTACTATAGGGAAGTATTGGATTCATGGCCTGAGATTGGGGTTAATAAATTCTATAGGCATGAAGAGGTCTTGCCGTATTTGATACTGCTGCCGAATGTAGGGAGCAGGGTGGCCTTGTGGCAGGAAATAGAGGGCAGCAGACGGGACACTCCGGGCAGGATGATGATTTCCATCTTCCATACAGAGGACTTAAACGAGGCGGTCGTGAAGCTCTCGGGAGAATTCAGGTGGGAGATGTGTAAGCGCATCCAGGGCGTCAGGTGGTCGGATGTGACGGACCCTTCCCTGACTTCGGAGTACTGTGACTACCTTCAGTTTTACAGGAAAAATAAGGATTTAAGCCCCGATATGCGGGAAAAGATAAAGCAGCAGCTTTCAAAGGCCAGGAATAATTATAAAAATGCCTTCGTGCTCGACTATATGCAATATATATTGAGCGAGGCCAGGGGAGCTGTGAAGCTGAATCGTGTGGCTCGGAACATTCTATTCAAATATTGTCCTTTCCCCAGGATAATGAGGGAAAAATTTGCGGCAAATCCCCAATTTTCTAAGCCAATCGAGATATATAGGATTAAAAGAAGCCCGAAATATAATTCTATCCGAAATATGATCCTAAAGGTGGAAAAAGAAGGGATTTCCGTACCTGAAAAAATGAAGGATGAGCTTATTTTTACGAAAATGTGAGGTTTAATTATGGTTGGCCTTGAATCAGAGAATGCGATAGCTGATGCCTATTTAAAAAAATATGGAGCCCTAGTTCGGGAACTCTCAGTTTATATACCTTATTTTGAGTCAAAAGGCTCAAAAGATGTCGCAGTCCCCTATGATGGAAAGTATGGTGAATCTTCGCTTAAGTTCCCGGTCTTTGACAGCACCTTGCTTTCATTCGTAAAGAAAGTGAGCGCCTCCCCCCTTGCAGACAGGAACTATGCTTATGTCTATTCTAAGTACCATATTCGTACCCACGAAGATGAGAGGAATTTCATCAATAAGTCCGGAATAAGGGATATTGATGCTCTTAGAGGAATAATGAGCAAGTATGTGCTGGAGGGCATGCATAAGGCTGTTAGATGGGGAGAAGCCGTTGAAAATCGGATTTTTTACATGGTCCTGTTAAAGCTTAAGGACTTAATGGACTTTTATCAAAAGAAAGCTTGATGCCCTGCGGCTGCCATGGGAACTGTAGGGTTCCTTATCTATGGATCCGAAGTTCTGATTCGATCGTTTTTATAGATAGATAAGGCGGAATGAGGTGTGATAATGATTAGAAGAATATATGTGGAAAAGAATAAGCCCTATGATACAGAGGCACAGGCTCTTTCACAGGAAATCAAAAATTATCTGGGAGTTGAAAGAGACTTATCTGTGAGGGTTCTTGTTCGATATGATATAGAGAATATTTCAGATGATGTCTATGAAGCTGCCTTGCATACCGTTTTTTCGGAGCCGCCTCTGGATACCTATCATGAAGGAAAGTTGGAAGTCCATCCAAACGACCACATATTCAATGTTGAATATCTTCCGGGTCAGTTCGATCAGAGGGCTGATTCGGCTATCCAATGCATAAAGCTCATAAATGGAAAAGAAAATCCGATAATAAGGACTGCTAAGACATATTGCATCAATGGGAAGGTCTTTCAGGATGAGATGAATAGGATAAAGGCCTATGTGATGAATCCTGTAGACTCTAAATTTGTGGGGGATGATATACCGGACACATTGAATCTAACTTTCCCGAAGCCTAGAGACATTGAGATCATAAAAGGCTTTCAGGATATGAAGAAGGCAAAGCTTAAGCGTCTCTTCGATGCGATGAACCTGGCCATGACTTTCGCAGATTTTCAGCATATTCAAGAGTACTATGCGAATGTTGAGAAGAGGAATCCCACAATCACTGAGATAAAGGTTCTGGATACCTATTGGTCTGATCACTGCAGGCATACTACATATCTGACCCATCTTACGGATGTAGTATTTAAGGATGGCTATTATAAGGAACCCATAGAGAATGCCTGGAATAAGTACCTGGAGTGCAGAAAGGCTGTCTATGGGGCAGAAGCCGACGCAAATGAGATCTGCTTAATGGACATAGCCCTGATGGGGATGAAGGCTATCCAAAAAGAGGGCGGTATTCCGGACTTAGAGGATTCCAATGAGCATAATGCCTGTTCCATTGTGGTTCCTGTGAAGATTAAGAATTATGACGGGACGGAAAAAATCCAGGAATATCTCGTAATGTTCAAGAATGAGACCCATAATCATCCTACTGAGATAGAGCCCTTTGGCGGAGCGGCAACCTGCCTTGGCGGGGCGATTAGAGACCCGCTCTCAGGGCGCTCATATGTGTACCAGGCGATGAGGATTACCGGCGCCGCAGACCCCAAGCAGCCAGTGATTCAGACCATGAAGGGCAAGCTGCCGCAGAAAAAGATTGTCAGGGAGGCGGCTCTAGGCTACTCATCCTATGGGAATCAGATTGGTCTTGCCACTGGATTCGTTCATGAAATCTATCATTTGAAATATGTGGCAAAGCGGATGGAAATCGGTGCGGTCATAGCCGCAGCGCCAAAGAAGAATGTGAGGAGGGCGAATCCTGAGCCAGGCGACGTTATCATCCTTTTGGGGGGACGCACAGGAAGAGATGGTATCGGTGGAGCGACCGGGTCCTCTAAGGCACATACAAGGGAATCAATTGATACCTGTGGAGCGGAAGTCCAAAAGGGGAATCCTCCAACTGAGAGGAAGATTCAAAGGCTGTTCAGGAGAAGAGATGCGAGCCTCTTGATAAAGGTTTGCAATGATTTTGGCGCAGGCGGAGTGGCCGTCGCAATTGGTGAGCTGGCTCCCGGCATAAAGGTAGACTTAAACCTTGTGCCTAAAAAGTACCTTGGTCTGGACGGGACGGAGGTTGCTATATCAGAGTCCCAGGAAAGGATGGCTGTGGTAGTCAGCGCGAGGGACGAGTCGAAATTCCTCAGAATCGCCGCCGAAGAGAATCTCGAAGCCACCAAGGTCGCTATCGTGACCCGAGACCCAAGGCTGGTATTTCTCTGGCATGGAAGGCGGATAGTGGATATCAGCCGTAAATTCCTGGATACTAATGGGGCTAGTCAGGAGGCCAAGGTG
>JAGBNY010000036.1 GCA_017634175.1 Lachnospiraceae bacterium | reverse complement strand
CCTTCAGCTTCTTCGACACCGGTGACAGGCCATCCGACAGGACGGAGCCCGAGCGCTTCTATCATGGCTTCGTGCTGGGGCTGATGGCGGAAAAGAGGGAGAGCCACATATTGAGATCGAACCGCCAGAGCGGGTTCGGCAGATATGACGTAATGATGGAGCCAAAGAACTTAGACGACAAGGCAGTTATAATAGAATTCAAGGTGATAAGCGAGAGGGCGGGTGAGAAGAGCCTTGCGGACACTGCGCAGAACGCCCTGAAGCAGATAGAGAGAAAGAAATACGAGACAGAGCTTATCTCACGCGGCATCCCGAAAGAGAACATATATAAATACGCCTTCGCCTTCAAGGGGCAGGAATGCCTCATCGTGAAAGGTTAGGGGTTTGACACCCTCCGGGACTCCGCTATAGTTGAGCACATTCAGTTATTTATCGACAGATCCTTACCATTCATGGTAAGGATCTGCAATTGAGACGAGTAGGCTCAGACTCGTTGAACAGGCATCTCTTTAAAGTTTTGAATTGAAATACTCTTTCGTAACTTGAAGTTGGCGCTTTAGGATTGTATTCCACAAGTTTCCATTAATTTGACCCGGATTCTTCGAGACCTTAGTCAGGCGAATATTCCCATCCGAGCCGCGCTTGCGATAGAAGTAATGATCCGTCTGTTTATATAATTCCCATCCATCTCGTTCACAGAAACGCTTCAAATCTTTCCAGCTTGGCATTGGATGTTTTCTCCAATTTTCTGAATATCGCCGATAAACAATGCCTTGAAAACATATGGAATATGAACTCTGCGGTTTGGCGCACTTCCCCAATAGGTGAAATCTTTATAGTAGTCTTCAGAATATTCCAAAATTGAAGCCGCAAGTTTCATGCGAGCATCTTTCTCATCTTTTCCATTTTCGACAAGATCAATTTCGTTGAGAGCGAGCGTCACGGATCCATCTTCTTCCATCATTTGATTTGCAGTAAAGGAATAACCTTTGAGCAGTTCTTCCATGAATAAAAAATCTGAAAGAAAACAATAGTCTCTCGTTAGCTTAAAAAACTGCGGCTTTGCCCTAACTACAGAATCAACAATTGTGACCCATTCTTTGCGAACATCAGTAGCATCTATGACTGGAATCATATTAATCACCTCCGAAGCTTAATAATAATCCAATGCGTACATAATGTCAACATAGTCCATAAAATGGGGGCAATATTGCTACATATCTACTATCAGGGATACAGTTAGTGAGTGTGTCTAAAAACGGGAACTACTCAACTTTCCATGTCTACTCCACTGTTAAGGAGCTGTAGATAAATAACTGTTCAAGATTTCGTAGGATTTTTCGTTGAGAGTGTGGCGCATAGCATGCGCTTGGGCAGGGTGAGGGCGCATAGCGGGCGATGCATGAATGCATTTATGTAACCGAACCCTGTCTCGTGCTATCAACGAAAAAGACAAGAAATATGGACAGTTATTTGTCTACAGATCCTAAGGCTGGATTATAATTATAATCTACTCATACTCAACAATATATCCGATTTTTCCTTCGAAGGATTTGGAAATCGAGATAATGTCATTCGGGATATCGTTCCAGTACCAGCGTCCTTCCTTCTTCCTGTAAATCATATCCATGTACCGCTCTTCCACATCCTCAGAATTGAAGCTCGGCTCTCCGGACAGCCAGTAGTCTCTATGCGCTTCATCGTTAAGCAAGGCTCCAAAAGGCTCTTCGTCCGGATCCAGCCAATAGTAGTCGCGGCTCCCCGATTTCCTCGCTCCTCCTATAAAGAAACTTTTTCCGGCCAGGTCCTTCCGGTTCAATTCCTCAACCACATAAATGGCTTCCTTCTCGGTATTTAGATGCAGCAGATACCCACCCCTATTTAACGCATCCCGAAAGGCTTCCCTCCAGGTGACATCGGCTATTATATATTCATATCGATGAATTCCAGTGTCTTCAATATATGGCTTGTCTTTCTCATCTTCATCTTCCGCCTTATCGTCAGTATTATCATCTACCTCATCTTGCCCGCTCGTATCTTCACTCACTATAGTCTTAGTTTCATCATCCAAATCATCTGGAATCTCCCCATCCTTTCCCTTCACCAGCAGCACAATAAAAATTCCCAAAAGCACGAGCGCGGCAACGCCTATTCCTACGGTCGCAGCTTTCCAGACATAGCTCGATTTAATTCCGTTCGGATCAGCCTTTTGAGCATCGCTCGATTTAATCCCGTCTACAGCAGCCTTTTGAAGATCGCTCGATCTAATCCCGTCTGCAGCAGCCCTTGAGGCATCACCCGATTTACTGCCGTCCAAAGCATCACTTGACACACCGCTTAAAGCGCTGCCTCCTGCCACATTCTCCAAATCCGAGTCCGCCCCTCCGCTAAGGCCTCCATTGAGCGCTTCTTTTAGCTCCACCATAGACTTGATGCGGTTTTCCGAAAAAACCGCCATGCCCTTTAAGAGCGCCGCTTCCTGTTCAGGAGAAATCCGGATGCCCATTTCCGACGGTTTCTTCAGCTCGTCCTTTCTCATCCTCTCCATCGACTCCACCGGCTTCACTCCTGTGATGCAGCGGTAGATAGTGGCAGAAATGGCATAGACATCCGTCCAGGGTCCCTGCTCGCCCTTTGTCCGATATTGCTCTTCCGGGGCATAGCCAGGCTTCAGAAGCACCGACATGCTCCTTTCATTCCCCTCTTCAAACTCCCTGGCGGCGCCGAAATCAATCAGCTTAATCTCCCCATCCGCCTGAATCATTATATTATCAGGGCTTATGTCCCTATGGATGATCCCGGAAGCATGCACCTTTGAAAGAGATAAAATGACCGGATCCATCATCGAAAGCGTCTCCTGCATGGAAAGCGGGGCTTCCCGCTCTTGCAGATAGCTTTTCAAGGTCTCGCCCTCCACATATTCCATAACGATATATGCGGTATTATTCTCTTGGAAGAAATCCCTCACGTGGACTATTCCCGGCAGATTGGAGAATTTCGCAAGGCTTCTTGCTTCACGGACGAAAGAATCCTTCCATTTTTGATACTGCGCCGGATCATTCGTGGTATAGCCTGTCACCATGCTCGTTAAGGCAGACTCCCGTGTCACGAATCCGTTGGGGTAGAACTCCTTCACGGCAATCTTCATTTCGAGATTCAGGTCGTATCCAATATATGTTATTCCGAAACCGCCCTCTCCAATCACATTACCAATGAGGTATTTCCCGCTCAAAATAGAATAGGGCTTGAGAGCATGAGCATTTTCCTGACCCTTTTCCCTATCAAAACCACAGTACGCGCAAACACTACCTTCCGTCTCATTCATGCACTTAGGACAAAGCTTATTTACATCCATTTCTACCAACCAAACTTTCTGGTGCCCGAACCTATTGGTTTTCTGCAGGGGTAACTATCGTTACCGTCCTGGAATCAGGTGCGATTAACCGCTTTCAAACAAGCTTGAGCAGCAAATCTCACTTAGTTACCCGCAAGTTTCAATTTAACCCTGTAAATCCTCCGCAGCGATTCATCTATCCGCTCTTCCTTTATCTTCCCGCTGTCAACCGCTTTAAGCAGTGCCTGCCTCGCGCCCTTAATGTCGTTCACGGCAAGGAGCAGATCGCAGCCCGCTTCTATCGCTCGGACTGCCGCTTCTCCGGAAGGATAATTATTAGCAATTGCGCCCATATTCATAGCATCGGTAATGACGATATTTTCATATCCCAGCTCTCCCCGAAGCAAGTCCTGCACTATAACGGGCGATAAGGAAGACGGCGTCATGTCCCCTGTGACTTCCGGAAGCGAGATATGCCCAACCATGATCATGGGGATCCCTGCATCAATTTCCGCCTTGAATGGCGCAAGCTCCGTCTCCCTCAATTCCTGCAGTGTCTTCCTCGACACCGCATAGCCTTTGTGGGAATCCTCCGTCGTATTCCCATGACCCGGAAAATGCTTTGCGCAGGAGAAGACTCCCTGCGAGAGAAGCCCATCGCTAAAAGCCCTTGTCATATCACAAACCAGATCCTTATCAGACCCAAAAGCCCTTTTTTCCATAAGCTTATTGCCCGAGACGGTGATAATATCCGCAACAGGGGCAAAATCCACGTTGAAGCCCAGCCCTGACAGGTAATCCCCGACATATTCTCCGGCTTCTCTCGCCTTTTCTATGTCCCCTGTTTTCCCGATATCCAGCATATCGCCCACATTCTTTACGCCAAAGGAGGGGTCTTTCGCTATCCGGGCCACTGTCCCGCCCTCCTCGTCCACGCATAGAAATACAGGCAGCCCCAGGATGTCCCTGCTGAAAGCGCTCATATTCGAAAGCATTTCCCTTGTCTGATCCGGGTTCTTAAGATTGGATCCCATGTATATTATTCCGGATACGGGAAATTCCTCGAAGCTCTTCCTCGTCCCGTCTCCAGCCCTTATCACCTGGTCAACTCCTGTGAGCGCTTCCGGGGTAGGGACAAATAATTGAGAAATCTTCCTTTCAAGGCTCTGCTTCTCAATCAATTCCTGAAGCAGGGCTTCTCCGGGATCAGCCTCTTTTTCGGCTCCGGCTTCATTCGCTATTCCGGAAGCCCCCACATCACCCTGCGCTCCGCCCTCTAATCCCGAGGTCCCCTCTTCGCCCTGCGCTTCACTAGCCGCCCCAGAGTCCCCCGCGTTGCCCTGCGCTTCGCTCGCCGCACCAGAGTATCCTTCGTCACCCTGCGCTTCACCCGCCGCCTCAGAGTACCCTTCGTCACCCTGCTTTTCGCTCGCCGACCTAAAGGCCTCCTCTTCTTCATGCGCTTCTCCCGCTGCCAGAGAGGACTCCTCGTCAAGTCGCGCTTCACCCTCTATCTCCGAAGCCGTCTCTTCTTCACTTATCTGACTCCTATTGCCAGCCAGGTATTCCGAAACCGAAATAGGACCTGCGCTGCCATATTCACCGAGCGTCTTAAAAACCAAAATCGCAGATAATCCCAATAAAATCAAGATACCTGCTATCAATATAGCTTTAAGTTTCTTCATGCCTAATTCAGCCACCTATTTTCATAATCTGCCCAGGCCGCATCGAAAGCCGCACTCCATTCTTCACTCTTTTCATCGGAGCTTGCGGCATGATCGATATAATAATCCATGTAATCGTGTTCCATCCGTCCCCTGCCGTCAATCAAGGCTTCTGCCACCTCGTCTCTTTCGTCATAATAAAGCTTAAAATAAGTGGAGCTATCCGGAGACCACTTTGCGGGCGTATTCATCGCCCTTTCATAAATATCGGGGACTCTACCAACGAATTCATCCCTGACTGAGCAGTCAAAATCCGGATCCTCTGAAAGCTCAAGAGAAAATAGCTTGCTGCCATTGCTGTCCACAATATAAATAGACCCCACCTCATTCACTGTATATGCCAGGGTCGATCCGTCCGAACCTCTGTATATTGCCAGATTGTAATTATCCACCGCGGAAGATGTAATCTTATTATTTTCCTTGCTGCACTCTATCCCAAATAGAGTCTGGGCATATTTGCCCTTTCCAGGGATCTCCCAAAGCGTCAATATCTCGGGGGTGTCATCCGTATTGCTGTTGAAATTCACGATTTCAAGACCAATCATATTCCAGCCCACATGGTCTGAATCATTCCAGTATTCTTGCACGATTTCAAAATACCTTCGCTTATATCTTTCCTGATCGGTCAAGGGAGGTGCAGGAACAGGCTTAGGCTCAGGTTCGGGGTCTGGCTTCGGTATGGGTTCAGGCTCGGGTTCGGGGTCTGGCTTCGGTATGGGTTCAGGCTCGGGTTCGGGGTCTGGCTCCGACACAGTCTTTTGCTTAGGATCAGGCTCCGCCCCGGTCTCCCCAAAAGACAGCACCACAACAATAGCCAAAATAACCCCAAGACAGGCCGTTGAAATAATCATTATCCTGCCCAATTTATTCGCCCACATCCTGGCAATGCTACCCGCCGCCTGCTTTTCAGACCCTGCAGATCCGACTTGCGAGGGTCCCGCTGCCCCGGCCTCTGCAGGACCCGCAGCCCAGGCCTGCGAAGGTCCCTGCGAACCAGCTTGCGTGAACTCCGCAGGTCCAGCCTGCGAAAGCGCCGCTGCCCCGGCTTGCGTAAAACCTGTCATAGTCACGCTCTCAGAATATAACGCATTGTAGAGCTCCCTCATGTCCCTTATGCGGCCTTCCGCAAAAATAGAGAGCCCTCTCATTAGCGCATTCTCAATATTTACGGGTATCTGGACTCCAATTTCCGACGGACGCTTCAGAGTATCGTTCCTCATCCGCTCCATGGATTCCACGGGCTTCACCCCGCTTATGCACCTATAAATCGTGGCGCACAGGGCATACACATCCGTCCAGGGTCCCTGCTCCCCCTTTGTGCGGTACTGCTCTTCGGGAGCGTATCCGGGCTTCAGCAGCACGGACAGGCTCTTCTCGTTCCCCTCAGTGAATTCCCTCGCGGCCCCGAAGTCAATGAGCTTTATTCCCCCGCCATCTTCTATCATGATGTTATCCGGGCTTATATCCCTATGGATGATCCCGGCATCGTGGACGCTGGCCAGGGACTTTATCACTGGGCGCATCATATCCAGCGTCTCATTCACCCACAACGGAGTATACCTCTTCTTCAGGTAATCCTTCAAGGTCTCCCCATCCACGAATTCCATCACGATATAGGCGGTATTATTCTCCTGAAAGAAATCCCTCACATGGACTATTCCCGGAAGATTCGAGAATTTCGCCAGATTCCTGGCCTCCCTCACAAAGGAATCCTTCCACTTTTGATACTGCGCAGGGTCATTTGTCGTGTAACCGGTCACGAGGCTCGTGACATCGGACTCCCTGGTGACAAAGCCATTCGGGTAGAATTCCTTTATCGCGATCTTTATTTCGAGATTCAGATCGAAGCCAATATAGCTTATGCCAAATCCACCCTCTCCTATCACGTTTCCAACGAGATACTTCCCGCAAAGGATGGAATAGGGCTTCAGCGCATGGGCATTATCCTGCCTGCGGCTCCTATCGTACCCGCATTTCGGGCATATCACGCCGTCCGATTCATTCATGCAATTCGGGCAAATCTTATTAATATCCATGATCCCACTTCTCTCACTTCCAAGACACCCTGTACTCATACGAGCCCATCAATATGGTGTCGTCTTGCTCCAGCTCATGCTTCCCGCTTACCGGGACGCCATTCACGAAGGTGCCATTCGTAGAATTATTGTCCATGATAAAGAGGCGCTTCCCCTGAGACGAAAAGGTGCAGTGATGGCCTGACATGGCAGTATCTTCGGGGAAGGCAAGCTTTGCCTTTGAAGCGCTTCTCCCCACAGAAAAACTCTCTCCCACATTCATGCTGTATGTCCCGGTCTCGCCCTTTCCAAGGCGCGCAAGCGTGACCTTCAAGCCCCCAGACGGAGCCGCAGCACTCGAAAGCCCTACCGTTGCCCCAACCGATGAAAGCCCCACCGTCGCTCCAACCGACGCCATTCCAACCGTAGGGCTTCCGCCCGGCATACCTATGGTACGGCTTCCCTCAGCTCCCGGCCCGGAGCTTCCGGGAATTCCTATAGTCTGGCTTCCGTCACCTGCGCCCATAATCGTGGCTTCATTATCCCTGTCAGGCTGGGGCTCACTCTCCGGGCTCTCATTCTCCGGCTCTCGATTCCTGTTCCTCATCATCATGTATATAAGGAAGCCCCCCAGGATTATGAGCAGGATCAATATCCCCGCCATTATATACACGGTGCGGGCGGGATAGCCGAATATCAGCTTCTCCTTAGGCTTTTCATTTATCCGGTCTTCAGATACTTCATCCTCTGAGACCTCTTCCGGCGCCAATTTCTCTATTTCCTTCTGGATAAGCTTGACATCCCCCTCGGGTATATTTATGCTGTCGCTCGCGGTCTGGCCATTATTCGCCGTGATCTCTGCCTTCAGCACGACTTCCTTACCCGACATCTCTATCCCCTGAAGCTCCTCCCTCAAAATAAGAGAGTTCTGCAGTCTCTCCACTATCGATTCGGGGATGGTGTCAATGCTGCTTCCGTCATTCAAGTCAGGCGCATAATGGACCCCGCCCGAAGAAAGACGGGCAAAGCTTCCCAGTATCTTTGCGCTCTCCTCGTCGGCCGCCTTGAATCCCTTCTTTAATAGGGCAACCGTGAAAATAGGGATATGGCTCTCCTCCGTCGCCTTTTCAGCTTCCTCCCTGGTGATCCCGGTCGCCTGATCCTCCGCTCCGTCAGAGAAGATAATTAAGCACTTTTTCTCATGCACATCAGGGCTGGTCTCCAGATTCCGAAGCTCTTCCACTATGCAGCGATAAAGATTCGTATCATCGTGAGTGAGAGTGAGCACATCGGCTTTTTCCGCAATTCTCACCGGATCCGTCATATATTCGGACTGAATCAGGTCATTGCCGAAAGCCGTGATTGACATATTGTCCCCGCTCTTTTTTTTATTTGCGATGGCCTTTATCATATCCTTTGCGAGGTCGATCCGCTCCTGGTTCATGGATCCGGAAACATCCACCACGCATTTATAGGTAATGCTCTCATCGGTCTCAGAAAACTTCAAGATTTCAGAAACCGTCATATCCTGCGCTCCGAACCTCACGGAAACATTCTCTGAATCGGGCTTGAAATCCCCCTCTTTATTATGATTCAGATATACCTTAAGCTCCCCCTGATCTGCTGCGCACCCATCGATATCCACCTTCAGGCTTTCCTCCGCGAGGACAGGCGCTTTGAACGCAGCCACCAAAAAAATGACGGCCATCAATGCCGCAAAATGCTTCTTCATTTTCAATCTCTCCTACAAATGACCGCAACCGCAGTATTATTGTCATTCTTCTTGAATATGGTTCTTGATTTTATCCTCTTCACCATCCTTTTGATCCAGTCCCTGGGACCATTCGCCTTACGTAAGTCCTTCTCCATTTCTTTTTCCAGGACATATTCCCAGAAGCCATCGGTGCAAAGCAGGAACGCATGCCAATCGCCTTCCTCAATTGTCGCGACCGACGTGTCAATCTTGATGGTGTCCTCCCTGCCTATTGCCCGCAGAAGCCTATTGCGGTCCACATGACCCCTTATCTCGGACTCGGTGATATCGCCTCTAAGAACTGCCATTTGCGACACGCTGTGGTCAAAGGTCTGTTCCACGAGCTCCCCGTTCACAAAATGGTAGAGCCTGGAGTCCCCGATATGCGCCCACATAGCCTTATGCTTATGGATCAAGAGCACCACCAGTGTCGTCTTCATCTGTATTTCGGTGGTCTGCAGCCGAAGGACCTCCTGATTCGCCTCCTGAAACCAGATATTGAATTCCTCTGGTCTCTCTATCCTTTCGCCCATGAAGCTCTTATATATGATTTCCCTGGCCTTTTGGGACGCTGCAGCGCCGCCGCCGTGATAACCCAGCCCATCGGCTACCAGCGCGCAAATCCCCTTTTCCTTATCGAATAATAAAAGGCAGCTATCCTCATTCTCTTTTCTGCCGCCGCGATTAGTATAATAATCTCCCGTGATTTTAACCATTCTCATCTCCCATAAAGACCTTCTTGCATAACATCCCCACAAGAACTTCAAATAAACACTTGAAAGGTGTTCCCTGCGCCGATCTGGATCAAGTCCCCATTCGTCAAGGGCTGCGGCACCCCCGCGGTGATTCTCACCCCATTATGAAATGTCCCGAAGCTGGAGTCGCAGTCTATGAGCGCCGCCCTCATCCCGAAGGAATTCAGGCAGATCTGGCAATGAACCCCGCTGACCCCCGGCGTCCCCTCCGGGAAAATTATGCTGCATACATAGGGGTCCCTCCCGATTATTATATCCTGATCCAAGGGAAAGCTCTGAGCAGCATAGATCCCCTCCAGGCATACGAGGGACAAGGACCTGTTATTTTCCGGCAAAACCGCCCCGCTGAATGATTTCTTAACGGAAGATCTCCCCTCGCTAATCCTCACGGTAAAGCTCTCAAATAGCTTTGGGATCGCCCTCCCAAAAATAGTCTTGCCAAATCTCCTCTCATTCGGATCGATCGTCCGCCTGAATTCCTCTATGCTCTGAAAGCGGTCACGCTCATTTAGGTTCATGGCCTTCATTATGGCCATATCCACTTCCCGCGGCAGAGAAACGCCATAGGATGAGGGAACTTTAAGCGTGTCATTTCGAAGCCGCTCGATGGATTCCTCCGGCATTTCTCCGGTAAGGCAGCGATAGAGCGTGCCGCCAAGCGCATAGACGTCGGTCCAGGGACCGTGCCGCCCCCTGGTTTCATATTGCTCAGGCGGGGCGTATCCCTTCTTCAATATCACCGATACGCTCTTATCTCCCCCAAGGCTCCTCGCAGCCCCGAAATCAATAAGCTTCGCCTGAGTATTGCTCAAATAAATATTATCCGGGCTAATGTCCCTATGAATCACGCCCTCCCGATGGATGTCGCTAAGCGCATCCATGACCTGGAGACAAAAGGGCTTCAGCTCCTCCCAGCCTATCCTGCCGCCCCGATCAGCCAAATATTTCCTTAAGTCCTCCCCCTCCAGGAACTCCATCACGTAATATGCGGTATTATTTTCCTCAAAGAGACTGAAAATATTCAAGATATGCGGGTTGTCGCAGTGATAGATTATTCTCGCTTCCCTTATGAAGTTCTCCTTATACCGCACATACTGCTCATAGCCCGAGCCCAATTCCACAAAAGTGGTTCCGGGCATACGTGTTACCAGACCGCTTGGATAGAATTCCTTTACTGCGACTTTTTTCTGATCAGTCAGATCCTCGCCCTTATAGGTAATCCCGAAGCCGCCGAATCCCAGGACCTCTTGGATCCGATATTTCCCATGTATGATCGTATCGAAAGGCAGCGCGAAAGGCGGCTCCTGAATACGGTTATTTACGTTTTCCATAGCCAATCTCCACGAAACCTAAGCGAAGCCAAACCCAAATCGCGATGCTTTGCTTTTTCTTCACTATTTCACTTCCAGCACCACGCAGGTATAATTGTCCTGATTACTCTTATTCCTGGCGCATACGGCCCTGTCAATAGCGACAAGCGCCTTTTTGAAAGGAAGAGCCATTATTTCAGTGATTTCAGACTCGTCAATCGTTCCGTATATGCCGTCACTCATCAGCAGGATCCGGTCACCCTTTTCCATGGCTATCGGAGCCTCGCTATAGTCAATAAGTTCCAGATTACCGATCCCTATGAAGCTCGTAAGGGCGGCTCTCTGCGGGTCCTGCGAAGCCTCTTCAAAGCTGATCTCTCCGCTCTCCGCCTTCTTGTCCAGCTCAGTCCCATAATTATGATCGGTATTCAACTGAATCAGCTTACCCCTCCTGTAGACATATATACGGCTGTCCCCTACGGAGATCCAGGAGAGCTTCATATTTTTCAGGATGACTGCCACCACGGTGCTTCCGCACTTCCCGATCAATTCATCCCCCAATTCCTCATTGGCGGCATCATTCGCCTCCCCCACGAGTCCCAGCAGGGTAGAGGAGGCAATCGCATCGTCCGGGCTTTCATCGAAGCCCTGCAGCAGCTTCACGACCACCATCTGGCTCATCCTCTCCCCATCGGAAAGGCCTCCCATGCCGTCCGCTACGACCGCCAATATCCCTTTTCTCTTAATGCTGTCCAGGTCGTCCGTATCTGAGATTCCAAAGGAGTCCTGCTGCATGGATCTTCGCCCCGTGCCGTGGACTCGCCCGACTCTCACCGGAGCCCGGGCTTCATCCAGAATCACCTTGACCGCCCCGTCAGTTCCCATATTTCGGGGTTCGAATGTGGTATCACTATCCATTTGACTGCTCCTTTTTCTTTTTTTAATGCAAAGTATAGCTAAGGCCATTGCAATGACCAGGCCGCCGATGACTGCGCCAATCGCCATGAAGCTTATTAATGAAGGGGGGTCGTTTTCTGAGACCGGAGGCGGGACCGCTGTACCCGTTTTTGAAAAAGTGTCCGGGCTTGAGACGCCCCCTTTCCCAGGCCTCTCCCCGCCATCGTCCGATGTTCTCTCATCTAAAGATTTTTCGGAAAGGCCCGAATCCGATCCGGAAACACTACTATTTTCTGAAAGTCCTCCGTTCGACTCAGAATTTGAAGAAAGTAAAGCCATATTTCCCCCTTACCAGGTGAATTTTTCATCGCAGAAAGGAATGAATTCACATACGGTTTTTCCGATCGTCACCCTGTCATGGCTCCTTAGCTCCACCGTCTGGAAAATCGCCTTGTCATTCACCCGCACTATGGCGCGCCCGTCTCCCGGGGAGAAATAGAAGGTATTGTCCACCATGTCATAGCTCATGATCGCATGGTTTTCCCTGGAAATCGTCTCATCCCCACGGATGCAGATATCCATCCTGTCGCTTCGCCCGATAAAATTATTGTCCGAATGGATCCTGTAGTCCCGACCCTTCTCCTTTCCCTCTATGCACACCAGCCACCCGACCACCGGGTCTATTCCCTTGCTCTCTTTCACCAATGCGACAGTCCTGCCGTCATCGGGATCGGAATTATTTATGGCGGATTTGAGCGGCATAGTCTTCCCATCGTCACTACTCGGCATGGCCCCGGTGAATCCCACCGTAGGGGAACCCTCCCCGCCTGCGCCGAATCCTGCGAGCGGCAGAGTGGCCCCGCCCCCGCTCATATTCGAGCAATAAGGGCACTCAGCATGTATCGAGGCATCGTAATAATGCCCCCTTGCGCATTTCTTCATTTCCATTTTTTCATCCTCCTGCAATCACTGCATTTTCAAAAGCTCATTCATGGTCAATTTATTGACTCAGTTTTTTAAGAGTGCTTGACACTAGCAAGGTTTTTTCGATAACTTGCAGTCTCCTATTTCTCTAGCGAAAAAAGCTTATAATCATTCACGTCATATACGATAATGGATTTGGTTTTACTATCATACTTATATTTCCATATGGCGCCCTTTGAATAGGCGCTTTCCTCAGTGTAGGTGCCTCCGGCATTGAAGAACCATAAATCCATTCCTCCGTCTATGGTTGTAACTTGGGTCGGGCCCGTATATTTCACGCTGATCATATGATCCCCCGCAGGGCTATATGTCCATGCTCCCCCATCTCTCTCATACTCGCCGTTCGTAGTAAATAAGAGATCCCCATTCTCCGCAAAAGTCACCCTCTCTCCAGGCTTCTCCGCTACCTTCCAGGTCCCTACGATATTGTTATTCCTCGCATTCCTGACCCCAATGACTATCAGTATTGCCGCCAGGACCAGGACCGCCGCTGCCGCAGCAATGATTATCTTCTTCCTGTCGATACCCTGCGAAGCCCCGGCTGCCGGATTCGCTGGATTCGCATTCCCGGCCGCCCCCGAAACCGTAAAAGTATTCGACTTGTCCCCCAAATAGAAGGTATCGCCCGGATTCAACGGGCTCGGCGTATATGGCGAAAGCTTCCTCCCATTCAAAAAAGTCCCGTATGATGAACCCATATCCGTGAGCGTGAGGCCGCTCCCGGCAGAGTCCAGCTTGCAATGGCTCCTGCTCACTCCCCTTGTGCCGTCCGGGAAAAGGACATCGCACTCCTGGGGATTTCGCCCAAAGCTCACGCTCCCCCTTATCTGGAATTCCTTCCCCGCAAAATTGCCGCTAACTCCCTTAATTACCATGATTAACCCCCTTTGAATCTTAAACCCTCATACCTGCGACAAGCTAAGCTTCTCAAAGCTCATCTCTTCATCAGCAGACTATCTCTTTATTCTCATAGGCTTCATTCCTCGCTTTGTCGAGCAGATACGTCAATGAAATCATCCCCTCTTTGCTCCTGACTTTCGCCTCATTGCAAAGAAACGCCTCAAACGCTTTTTTCTCCACTGATCTAGTAGCAGGATCTATCTTTATGCTCTCTTTAATTGCAGACAACGATTTATAGGAGGCATCCACGACCTGTGAAGCCGCGACCCATCCGCTTTCGCTTGGCATTGCCACCCTAAGCCACTTCCCCTCATCCTCTTTCACGAAAAGCAATGTTCCATTATAAAACTCCCTGATTATCCCATACTCCGTTCCCGGGCCTTCCCTCAGATTCACGTAGCCATCATCGGCGGCCACTTCCACGGTTCGTATATAATCAAATACTCGGTCATTTTCGCCAGGATCGGCAGGATTATCCAGCCCCTCTTTGTCCCCAATCCTGTATTTCCTAAAAGAGTCGATGGAAATCGCCTGCGCAATGTGATCCACATATGCCTTATTGTAAATAGACGCATCCACGGAATCATATCCTTGATGGTCTGAATCGTATACTGTATATTCACCCGCTATGTAATCAATATACAGCGTCTCTTCCCCATTCCTGGCACTAAAGGCGCTCCATTCATTCTGGTTGGAGCCCCCGGCCCCATGCCAATGCCCCATAACTATCACTTCTCCGGTTTTCGGATTGATATAAGAAACATCCTCTGCAAGGAACTTAAGCCCTCCATCATATGTCAGGGCTATATCCAAGTCCCCTGTCAGGAATAGCTCAGGGATTCCGTTTCCATCTGCATCACATATGAAATACTTTATCATATTCTCAAAAAAAGTATCCTTTTCTTCTCCCCATGTGCTAAAATAGCCTCGCTCATACTCGAAGTCCAGGCCATATTTAGTGGTCATAAGCGAGGGATCCTGGATTACTTCCCCATAGGCTGTCTTCCATTCAGGCTCGTCCTCGATTTCCGGACCCGGATCCTCATGCGATGGCTGATCCGGCTCATCCGGCTTATCTGGCTCATCCGGCGGATTTTCTATGCCAAGCTTCCTTAGCTCCTCTGAAGCCTTGCCCGCCGATAGGTTCTCATTCTCCGATGAAACCGCTTCTTTATTACTCTGATCTTTCCGTCCGAAGATTATAAAGCATATGAGCGCCACAATGAGCAGATCAAAAATTATAAATATAAAAAATACGCTTTTCTTCATTGCCTAAAATATCTCCACCACCTTTTCGGACGGCATGATCGAAGCAAAATTACCTCAACCATGCCGACCGAGCAGGGTAAAAAGCGTCCCGCAAACCTGCGCTTTCCAGCCCTGATGACTTCTAACGCAAGACTTCACGCTTAAAGCGAGCCATCTATCAAATTCGCAGAGATAGTCCCAATGAAAGGCCCTGAGAAAGTGATTTCGTTGGAGCCTGTGTATCTCACATACTTAGGACTCACCTTAACGCTCTTCCCGAGGTTCAACTTCTCTCCATTCACGTTCAAGTCACTGAAGTTTATCCTGAGTCCCTTTATCTTTCCATTCTTGATAATCATCTTTGAAGTATCGAATATCTCCCGTGCCTTATCTCCATCGACATAGTAATCGAAGATTTCGAGATTGATGGAACACTTGATCTTCGTCCCGTCCATGAGCTTGATTCTCTTAATAAGGGCATTACCCGGCCTCTTAGACTTCTTTATTGAAACCGCCTTTATCCCAGGGTTATTATCCACGGCTACTCCCTTCATGCTCACGATATTGATGATACCTCTATTATCCTTTATTATTTTTTTCCATGGTTTCCCGCAGTAAGGCAGATACTCTGGATAGGATATCGTATATCCTCCGGCGAACTCAGAGAACACATTCGCGCTCACTGTATTCTTGGGGTCGTAGCCATACCCTCCTATCTTTATTTTTATCCCCTCAATGCTTCCATTTACGATATAATTGCCCGAAAGACCTTTTACGTTATATGCACTCAGTCCTTTCTGATACACTATCTTCGCGCTGAAAATCCCTGTAGAGATTACTAAGTCATTGATTTGCTTTCCATTCTTATAAATCCCGACAATATCTTCCGCCTCAAGATTCCCTGAATACTTCTTAAGCTTTTCTATGTCCGACTTATCCACCAGATTATCGGCGCTCACAGACTTTATTGATCTTATCGTGATTTTTGGCGCAATGAGCTTTTTCAGATCCTCAAGCGTCATGCTATTATGTATAGAGAATGATTTCTTCTTACGATTGTACTTTTCAGCCTTACATTCTATAGGATGATATTCCGGCTCACTTTCGCTAGGATGATCATCCGGCTCACTTCCGCGGGGGAAGATAGTTATGCCCTCAATATCCCCATTCACGATATAGTTGCCAGAAAGCCCTGGGACAGTATCGCTACTCAGGCTCTTTTGATATTTGACCACAGCCTTAAATTCATCCTCGAAATCTATATCCAAGAGTTCCTCTCCGGTTTCCCTATAAATCCCCACGATATCCGTTTTTTCCAAAGCGCCTAAATAGGAATTAAGCATCTCCTCATCCCGACTAAGCACAGGGGCATCATCGCTTGCGGCCTTTATGGTGTTTATGCTAATACTCTGCGCGATCTCACCCTTAAGGTCATCCAGATTCTCAATCGACTCATCTATCGTGAATATCTTTCTTTTGAGTTTATACTTTGCGCTACATTCCCGAAGATAGTCAGCAAGCAGCTTGTATCTCGCATGAAGAGTGATATCCTCATATACCCGGTCCCTCTCAAAGTCCCAATAAGTATATGTATAGTTGGTACCGCTCTTTTCCCGACTTATGTACCACCTGGTGAATTCACAACCGGGTTTCCCCTCCGGCACGGGTTTTTGAATCAGGCTCCCATAAGACACCGTCATAGCAGGCACTGGATAAAGATATTTGCCCGTATCAAAGGTAACAGTGAAAGTACCGACTTTTCCGCTGTCCCCATCAGGCCGGGCATCTTCGCTCGGCACCGTATTTCCACTGGGTGCCTTATTTCCGCTGGGTGCCTTATTTCCGCTGGGTGCCGCATTTCCGCTGGGTGTCTTATTTCCGCTGGGCGTCCTATTACCGCTGGGTGTCTTATTCCCAGACTCGCTATCGCTATCCGCACTCGGAATGGTATTCTCGGACTCGCTGCCGCTATCCGTACCCGGAATGGTATTCTCAGACGTATTGTCGCCATCTGTACCAGGCATTGTATTCTCAGACTCATCTCCATCATCCAGATCATCATTCCCGGATGAGTCTCCATCATCCCCGGGAGTATTACTTTCAGATGAGCTGCCGTTATCATCTCTGGGATCATTCTTTTCCGGCACGCCGCCGTTGTCGCTTATAGTCAGCACAAGCGTTGTTTCGGTCATTTCGTAGTTCTCACTGTCATCGGGGATGAATATGACCGTTTTTACTCCGCTGTCCGATACTTCGGTCCTCTCTTCTCCGTCTTTAAATTTCCAGGTTCCTTCGATCTCTGTGTCCCCTACTTTTGCGCTGCCCTTTATCAAGCTGTCCGGGACTTCAGAACCGCTGTATTCTACAGTTATTCTCTCTGCCGACAGAACTGGGACATCCTTCGACAGAACCTTCAGTACCACATTTATGTCATAATCATCGTAATTCAGCGCATCTTCCACCAAGGCCGAAACTGTCACGGTCTGCCCAATGTAATCAGCATTATCTGCGAATCTGAAATAAAGCATGCCGCCATAAACATAAGGCAATTGGGAATAATAGAATATCTCTTCATCCGAGGTGCCGCTATCCACTATGCTGACATCCTGAATACTTCCCTCATCCTCAATCAATGCGGAAAGGTCTACCTCTCCACTCTTTCCGTACTTTGCGGAGCCGCTGGCTGAAACGTCCTCATGATCCGCTTTCTCAATCTCCGCCTCTATTTCATAAACCTCTGTATCGGCAAAGTTCTCATCTCCGAAAACCTTATAATATACAGTATATTCACCTGCATTCACGGCAGTCGGAATTTCATCGGAAAAATCAGAATCATATGGGACGAAGCTTCCAAGCCCAAGAGCATATCGCATCTCGCCATTCTCAGCGAAGCCTGGCTCAATAAGCTTTAAGCTCTGGCCGTTATACGTGAGGTCGGTCAATGCCGTCGGTTCCTTAATCACCTTAGCTTCCGCTTTCGCTATCGTAAACTCAATTTCGGGATTGGGGGGCAATTTGTAATTACTGTTCGATAAGCTTTCTACCTTTGCTGTATACGTGCCCAAATCCCTCTTAGCTCCCGTCACGACTGCGCTGCATTCATCATTATTGACCAAGCCCTTGATTTCGACCTCGGGGATCTGTTCCTCGCCATTATAGGTCAATTTGGTTTGACCCCAGTCAAGCTCCGCCTCTTTTTGCTCAACCGTAAGAGTGCCGGCTTCAAAGCTTATCTCATAATTATCCGAAGTCAGGCCTTTGGGGGTAATGCTGTATTCCCCCACACCGCCATACTGCGTATAATCATACTCAAATTCGGGCTTCCCGGAAAGGACGCTTGCGCCATCACCTCCCACAAAACCCGTGTACTCCAAGCCATTATTTGCCGGGGCATCGCCATAGGTAATCGTATTATTTTTCGCCTTTATCGTGAGCGGGGCCTTTTGGATTGAGAATGTAGCGCTTTTTTCTCCTGAATAAGCCCCTTTTCCTTTCACGATTGCCCTCGCCGCATCAGTGACCGATACATTGTTCTCATAGGACAATGTATAGTCCACGTCCTTTTTCAGTACCACTCCCCCCACTTTTACCGTGACGGCAGGGGTTTGAGCAGAGCCCTTATAGATAAGATTCGTGCTGTCAATCGCTATCTCTGCGGCCGAAATGTCTGTTGCTATTGTCACCTTGGAGGTAACATCCTTGCCAAATGCAGTCGTTCTCAAGACCACTTCCCCCGACCCAATGGCTTTGACCTTATCTCCTTCAATGGTAAGCTTCGTGGGATCTGAAACTGTCCATGTGATACTTCCGCCCGTTGGAACATAGAGAAACTCTGTTTTTGGGGGATTACTATTAGTGAAATACACCTTTGGCAGATCGGCCGTTTCCCCGGATAGCATGGAAATGTTGCCGGCATATGCCTTTTCTACATTTGAAGAATTTACATTAACTGTGACTTTTTTCTTCCCATCGAGGGCAGTGGGTTTTGTCGTGTACGGAGAACTGCGCTTTGCCAGCGACTGAGTCCAGTAATGAGTGCCATTATAAATAACATGCCCTATCCCTATGCAGTTGAAGTCGCTATTCAGCATATTTCTGCGATGACCCTGCTGGGCATATGGCAAACCGTCTTCCTTCCATCCGATGAATACTTCCGAAGCCGTTCGATATCCATATGCGATATTCTCTCCAGCACTATTTATTCCTGATGGAAAGGCAGCAAAGCAATTTCCCCCATTTGGGCGCGTATGGGAATAGTAAACTGCAATCTCAGCCGCCCGCTGCATCGCTGTTTCTTCCAGTTCATAATCATATGTCAGTTTTCCCAGACCCGAGCAATTGACCGTCGTCACATTATCTGTATCTATATAATTGGCCTCGCTCCCCTGACGGAAATTGTTAATCGTTGTCAACATATTTCTGGCCTCGGTCTGCCCATATTCCACAGTAATATCGACATTCTCGGTCGAATCAGCCCATGCCGTGACCGCTGTATACGGGACAATCCCAAAAAGCAGCGGGACCATCAACACAAGCTGAATAATGATTTTTTTCAATGATTCTTTTCGCATTATACACTCCTTTAATTATTTCCACTTCTTCTTAGCCTTGAAATTCAGCACGAATTTCTTGCCCGAGCCGTCCGGGGCCAGGTAGGCCACTTTGTAGCTTCCGGGCTTGCTGGCCGTGAAATAATAGAGGGTTGAATAGCCACCGTAATAATTCTTGGCAAGCCTGGTATTCACTTTAGCCTTCTTGGGAAGCTTAACCCCGCAAGCGTATCGCCAAGCTCCGCTTTCTGGAGGATTTAAGGCCTCCTGCCAATATAGTCCTGTTGGATCCTCATATACCACCGATCCCAAGCTGTTCTTTTTCCCGTCATAATAGTGGGGGTAGCTTCCAATAAAATGCCAGGGTCCATACCCATAGTCGCAGTAGGAACCAGTCGTCACCTTCTTCTCGTAAGACGACTTGAATTTCCTCTTAGCATCATAGTAGCCAAATTTCTTTATCCTGTGCATTACCTCCATCGAATAATAGACCCTCGATGCGGAGTATTCTCCAATGACCGTGGCCCTATAGCCCGTGGGGGCTGTTTTCTTGCACTTCACCACTCCATTTTTTACCGTTATATAGTCCGAGGCCTTCGTTCCATCATAGGCCACGGCGCTCCATTTCACGTCTTTTTTATTATACTTGATCTTTCCTCCCTCGCTGTTAGCGAGTGCGAGCTTCACTGTACAGCCCTGACCTATCACCGTAGATACATAGCTTCCCACCTTGCCCGTACTGGATAAAACCTGCGCATCCGCAATAAAGCCGTCCAAGGCCTCGTACCGGGCATAGAGATCGATGTCCCTGTAGACCCTGCTTGTCTCGAAATTCCATAAATTATTGTATGTGGAGTCAGAGTACCACCCCAGGAATTTGTAGCCAAGCTTAGAAGGGTCAGCGGGTCTGGTGACAAGACCGCCGTATTTCACGGTCTGATCCGGCACATAGCCGCCCCCGAAGGTATAGAATACGACAGTAAAGCTCTCTGCCGCAGCCATTGGCGATATCTCCGGATCCTCTTCGTTTGGATTTATGCCGTCTTCGATAGGCCCCCGCGAATCCGCTTCAGACATGCTCTGGATACGTGCATTCCTTACTGCGTACTCTTCATCGTCCAGCACGACCCCCGCCAGGAGGGCATCAACCTTGTGAATTTCCCAATTCCTGTCATACTCCGAAAGGGGCTCTTCTGCCATAGCCATTATGTCAAAGAACCCTTCGTTGGGAGAAGCATTCTGCGATGCGCTGTTTTCAAAGCCACTCCCACCCAAAACAAGGTCGTCCGAGACTGATTTCGCCTCATTTTCGCTGGGTGCGGCATTGCCTGACGCAGGCGTCGCTTCATTTTCACTGAGTGCGGCATCGCCTAAAGCTGGCTTCGCTTCATTTTCACTGGGTGCAGCATTGCCCGATGCAGCCTTCGCTTCATTTTCACTAGGCGCGGCATTGCCCGATGCAGCCTTCGCCTCATTTTCGCTAGGCGCAGCTTCTCCCTTGTCTGCTTCTGATTCCATCAAGGCAGCTTCTTCTATTTCACTAATCTCACCTGGATCGATAGTCTCTGCGGCAGCCGCCGCAAATGAAGCATTGAAAAGCAGCGAAATCGACAAAACTGAAGCCGCAAAGGCTCTGAATATTCTATTTTTTCTCATATCGGCATCCTCTCCATGAAATGCAAAGAGCCGCAGCTCTTATCAAGAAATATTGCTGCGGCTCAAATAAACCCGTAACCAATCAATATGCGCCGAGCGGCACCTTACCCGAAAAATTGCCCGAGAACGATACTGTGCCATCAGAATCCACGCTCGCATATTTCTTCGGGACCTTTACGGTCTTCCCATTTGTCAGCCTGACCTTAAGACCTTTTAGATAGCCCTTTTTATCAATCTTTCCAGAGCCTTTTATGATATTGTCCGAAGAGACTGTGAAAGGCTGGATATCTATCGTCACCCTATCCCCCAGGTCCGTAGATTTCAATTTGGACTTATCCTCAAAGACAATCTTATTCACTGTGGCCTTCCCCACATTCTTCCCATCCCGTATCCTGATCTTTTTAGCATAGACCTTGGTATCCCCCTTTATGGAATATACCATCTTGCTCGTTACCAAGTCCTTCTTTATGTTCATCCCCTTGAACGTCACGAAGCTCGGGAAATAGACGAAAGAGCCTCCCGCATTCACCGATATAGTATCGCCGTCCGAATTGAGGGGCTTTTCTGTCCACTTCGCATAGAGGATCATGTTTGCAGAGACTACGCTGCTGAAATCCCATTCCTTCAAAAATTCTCTTTCAGTGAACCACCCATCGAATTTATATCCTTTTCTGGCGGCGATAACGGGCTCGCTGACCGTCCCTCCCTCCGGGACCATCTGGGGGTCTATCTCGGCCTCGCTATTTGTCTCGAATTCGACCTTATAGAATACTCCTTTTACCCATCCCGCATAGAGAGTGATATCTTCCGTCACCTCATCGTCAAAGTCATACTCATCTTCCAGGTAAAAATCCTCGTACCACTTATCAAAGGTATAGCCCGCCCTTGTAGGAGGCGCAGGGAGCTTGGCTTTCTCTCCGCTCTTCACGGTCTGGCTGCTGACAGAGCTTCCTCCCTTACTGTTGAAAGTCACCTTATAGGAAACCCCCGTCTCCCAGCGCGCATACAGGGTCATGTCCCCGGTCACTATGTCGCTGTCAAAATTCCATTCAGTAAGGAAATCCTCGTCCGTATACCACCCACGGAAGGTATAGCCGTATCTTGTAGGATCACTTGGACGGATAACTTTCGCCCCCTCCTGCACCCTCTGATTCCCGACCAGGCTTCCAGCGTTTGTCACGAAAGTCACAGTATAATAAATTGCGTTCCAATGGGCTTCAAGGGTCATGTCCCCCACTACTGTGTCTTCATCAAAATCCCAAGCTTCTTCGCCATAGTACCATCCAGCGAATATGTACCCACTTCTTACCGGGTCCCCGGGGTCTGCTACATTGTCTCCATGCCCTACAGTGACCGACTCTATCTCGGCTCCTCCCATGCTGTCAAAGGATACCGTGTACTTATTCTGGATCCATCCCGCATAGAGGGTCGTGTCTTTCGTCACTACTTCTTTTTCAAAATTCCAAGTGCTGGTAAGCGCCTCGTCCTTGAACCATCCCGCAAATGTATATCCATACATTGTAGGATCCGAAGGTTTTGTTACCTTTTCTCCCGGCATTACTGACTGACTTTCAACCGAGCTTCCGCCGTTCGTTGCGAAAGTCACAGCGAAAGGCTGAATTTCCTCCCATACGGCATAGAGAGTGATATCATGCTCTACTGTATCCTTGTCAAAGTCCCATTTTTCCTCTCCGTCTTCTTCCAGGCTCCATCCTAAAAAATAATAGTCATCCAGTACGGGGTCCTTTGGCTTCGATATCTTCTGTCCGTCCTTCACCACCTGATAGGCGACTTCCGTCCCGCCCTTTGAATTGAAGGTCACGGTGCAGTCAATGCTGCCCTTCGCTATCCATTTAGCGTATATAAGGGTGTCCTCTGTCACCTTGTCGTTGGAGAAATCCCATTTCTCTGTAAGGGCTTCATCCTTGTACCAGTCATCGAAGTAGTACCCCCCCCTTGTTGGCTCCGTGGGTCTCGATGCATAGCTGTTTTTCTGGACGGATTGGGTCGCAACCTTTGTGCCTCCGTTGCTGTTGAAGCTCACAGTGAACTCCACCTCGTCATCCGGAAGCTCCCTCCAGCGGGCAGTGAGACCAATGTCACCGTCCACTCTATCGTTGTCAAAGTCCCATTTTTCAGAATCCTTATACCACCCATCAAAGGCATAGCCCTTTCTCGTGGGTGCTTCCGGAGCTATCATTTTTTCGCCAAATGCTACCCTGACAGTCGAGACAGGAGAACCCCCTACAGTATTAAAGGAGACAAGGCAGATTTCCTGGCTCCAGGCGGCATAGAGACTCATATAGGATTTAACGGTGTCCTTGTCGAAATCCCATTTAGTGCCCCCGAAATCCGGCTCCGTATACCAGCCAATGAACTTATACCGGTCTCTTGTGGGATCCGCAGGTTTTTTAAGCTTTTCACCGAATTGCACGGTCTGGCTTTCCACCGCGCTGCCGCCTTCACTTTCAAAGGGCACGGTAATCGCATCTCTTCCAAGGTAAGTTATCGTGAGATTCTGGTCATTTAAGCCCGTCACTTTATCAAAGCCCCTAGTGTACCAATCTACCATAGAACCCTTGAATGTCACCTTTGTCAAACCAGTGCAGTCGTCAAAGGCTGTAGTATTTATGCTCTCTAAGCTATCCGGAATCACCACCTCCGTGAGACCGGAATTCATCTTGAAAGCATTCGGTCCTATGGTCTTTAGCCCCTCTGG
>JAGBNY010000003.1 GCA_017634175.1 Lachnospiraceae bacterium | reverse complement strand
CTGCCCAGATGGACGGCGCCATCCTCGTTGTCGCTGCTACTGACGGTGTCATGGCTCAGACAAAGGAGCACGTGCTTCTTGCCCGTCAGGTCGGTGTTCCTTATATCGTTGTTTTCCTTAACAAGTGCGATATGGTCGATGATGACGAGCTTATCGAGCTTGTTGAGATGGAGATTCGCGACCTCTTGAATGAGTATGAGTTCCCTGGCGATGATATCCCGATCATCAAGGGTTCTGCTCTTAAGGCTCTTGAGGATCCTAAGGGCGAGTGGGGCGACAAGATCATGGAGCTTATGGACAGCGTAGACAGCTACATTCCTACGCCTGAGCGTCCTACCGACAAGCCTTTCCTTATGCCTGTCGAAGACGTCTTCACGATCACCGGCCGTGGAACTGTTGCTACAGGCCGTGTAGAGCGTGGAACCATCCATGTCAACGATCCCGTTGAAATCGTCGGTATCAGGGAAGAGACAAAGTCTTCTGTCGTTACTGGTGTTGAGATGTTCCGTAAGCTCCTGGATCAGGGTGAAGCCGGCGATAATATCGGCGCTCTTCTCCGTGGCGTAGACCGTAAGGAAATCGAGAGAGGACAGGTTCTCGCAAAGCCCGGCACTGTCACCTGCCACACAAAATTCACGGCTCAGGTTTATGTCCTGACAAAGGATGAAGGCGGACGTCATACTCCTTTCTTCAAGAACTATCGTCCTCAGTTCTATTTCAGGACGACAGACGTTACCGGAGTTATCTCCCTTCCTGAAGGCACAGAGATGTGCATGCCTGGCGATAACGTCGAGATGACAATCGAGCTCATCCATCCTATCGCTATGGAGCAGGGTCTTACTTTCGCTATCCGTGAGGGTGGACGTACTGTTGGATCAGGCAGGGTGGCTTCCATCATTAAATAATATAGCTTACTTTTTGCCAAAGTGTCGGACTTACGTATAAGCACGGGGCAGATGCTTTGGCGTATTGTCAAACATAGAAAGCCGAATCGCCATAGTTTTGCGATTCGGCTTTTCTTGTAAACCAGATAGGAAAAATAGATGAAGAATCAATTGATACTTGCAGGAGCGGCAGTGCCAAGACTCCGAATCGCGGATCCTGATTTCAATGCCAATGAGATAATAAGCCTGATAAAGGAAAACAGGGACTGCGGGGTGATTGTTTTCCCAGAGCTGTCCGTTACTGGCTATACCTGTGCAGACCTTTTTGGCAGCATGTCTTTATTAAATAAGGCAGAAGACGCGCTCTTTCATATTGCAGAAGAAACGTCCTCTATTACTGGACTTACGGCGGTCATTGGTCTCCCGATTCGTTTTGATAATAATCTATATAATTGTGCCGCATTTATTTCAGAGGGAAAGATTTGCGCCATTGTTCCAAAGCAATTCATTCCTACATATTCTGAATTCTATGAGGATAGGTGGTTCGCATCCGGAAAGGGGATCACAGGTCGAACAATTTCGCTTCGAGACGAGGAGATTCCCTTCGGCTGTGACATCTTAGTCTGCGACAATGAAAGCGGGGCAGTTATTGGAGCTGAAATCTGCGAGGATCTCTGGGTCCCTGATAAACCCAGCACTCATTTGTGCTTAGCGGGGGCAAATATCATTGTTAATCTCTCTGCTTCAGATGAGCTGATTGGAAAGCAGGAATATAGGCGCCAGCTCGTCCGTGAGCAAAGCGGTTCATGTTACTGCGGATATATCTACTCATCATCAGGCATGGATGAAAGCAGTACTGACCTTGTTTTTTCCGGTCATTTAATCCTGGCCCAGAGCGGCAATATGCTTAGTGAGACCATTTTCCCGGATAGACCCTGCATAAAAACTTCCGCAATAGATTTGGCCTGCATAACGCACGACAGACTTCACCAAAATACCTTTGAAAATACTGACAGACCCTATCGCAGAATATCGGCCAATATCCACGCCTATCCTTCTCCAACTCTCGACATTGATGGCATGGCTGCGGCATTGAATAAGCTTCCCTATCCTGTCAGCCGCAATCCCTTTGTCCCTACAGATACTACGGAGAGAGGGCAGAGGTGCAGAAAGATCCTGCAAATCCAGGCAAACGGCCTCGCGACCCGGGTCAGACATACCGGAATCCATAATCTCGTGATTGGCATATCCGGCGGTCTCGACTCCACCTTGGCATTGCTGGTATGCGCAGAAGCCAAAAAGATAGTACCCGAAATAAGAATCATCGCTTTCACAATGCCTAACGAGGGAAATACTTCCAGCCTTACTTTTGGGAATGCGAAGGAGCTCATGCGACTTTTTGCCGACGAGGCTCACGAAGTGCCTATCGCCAGAAGCGTCAAGCTTCATCTAGAGGAAATCGGCCACAGCCTGGATTATCAGGGAGAGGGAGATACCGCATACGAAAATGCGCAGGCCAGAATGCGCACGCTTATCCTAATGGACACGGCGAATATGAGGAATGGCTTGGTCGTAGGGACCGGAGACCTTTCAGAGCTTGCCCTAGGGTGGTGCACCTATAATGGGGATCATATGTCCATGTATGCTGTGAATGCTTCAATCCCAAAGACTTTGGTGCGATATATTTGTCACAGCTATGGTGAAACTTGCGGCAATGAAGAGATAAAAAATGTACTTTTCTCAATCTGCGATACGCCAATCACGCCGGAATTGACTCCTGGCAGGGATGGGGAAATCGTGCAGAAAACTGAGGAAAAAATCGGCAAGTACGACCTGAATGATTTCTTCCTTTTTTATACCCTGCGTTACGGCTTCGAACCTGCAAGGACTGCGGCTTTCGCAATGAGGGCTTATCCCAAGCTAAGCAAGGAAGATGTGACTGCTGCCGCCAAACGCTTTTTTAATAGGTTCTTTACTCAGCAATTCAAGAGAAGCTGTCTGCCAGACGGTCCAAAGGTCGGTTCTGTCACCCTGTCACCAAGGGGCGACTGGAGAATGCCTAGCGATGCCTCGCCAAAGGCATGGCTCGAAGAATTATGAAAAAATTTATTTTAAAAGCCGCACAGCTTGGGATTGCAAGCGCGCCTGCGTTTTGTATAAGTAATAATGAAATCCTGGAAAGCGCGGCTCCTTTCGATAGAGAAATAGAGCTGGGGCTATTGAATCATGCCTACGAGGGCTTGAAGCTCCAGCTTGTTGCTGCCGCTAAGAACGCAGATCTTTCCACTCGCCCTCTTATCGAGGCAGAAATCATGCTGCTTGAGGACTCGCTATTCATAGGCTCTGCTTTGAAAATGATTCGTGAAAAGGGAATCAGCGCAAGTCGAGCCATCTCCGAAGTCGGCGCTTCTCTTTCTCAAAACTTCTTAAATAATTCCAGCGAATATATGAAAGCAAGGGCTGATGACGTGAGGGGGCTAGCGGACGATATTCTCCAGTTGCTGAGGGGAGAAAAAAGAGACGAACTTAAAAGACCCTCGATAATAGTCGCAAGGGAGCTAAGTCCCACCTATTTCTCTTGTTTAGAAAGGGCACTCATCAAGGGCATGGTTACAGAAAAGGGATCTGCCATCTCCCATCTGGCGATACTTGCCGGAAACTATGGAATCCCCTATATCTACGGCTGCGAAGAGGCCCTATCGGAAATAAAAAGCGGAGACTGCTTAATAATAGACGGCGAAAACCTTATTATAAATCCTGATTCCCAAATGCTGGAAAAAGTTACTCTGCAAGCAAATCAATTCCTGGATTCATCTAAAGCCAAGCTTCATTTGACTAAAGAATACCCTGTAAAGATATATGCGAATTGCGCCAGTCTAAGCGATATCGAAGAAGCAAGGGCGCAAAATGCAGACGGAATCGGGCTCTTCCGCACTGAATTTCTTTTTTTGGAAGATGGGGATGCTCCCTCAGAAGAAAAACAATTTGAAATCTACCGTGAGGCAGCAAAGATCATGGGCGAGAAAGAGCTGTGCATACGCACAATGGACATAGGATCTGACAAGACCCCTAAGTGGATGGACATCCCACATGAGAAAAATCCTGCCCTGGGCTGCCGAGGAATCCGCTTCAGCCTTGAAAATCTACAGCTTTTCAAAAATCAGCTCCGGGCAATACTTCGCGCGGCTTCTTTCGGAAATGTCAAGCTTCTTCTGCCCATGATAGCCTCCACATGGGAAATAGAAAAAACCCGAGAGATTTTGCGAAATTGTGAAGAAGAGCTAGTTGCAGAAGGGACTTTATTCAAGGTTCCAGATCTTGGCATAATGATAGAGACTCCCGCTGCCGTCATGATGGCTCCGGAGCTCGCTGCGTCAGCGGATTTCTTCAGTATCGGCACGAACGACCTCACCCAATATACATTGGCGATAGACCGCGAAGGGGAAGGCCTTGATAAATACTATGATCCGAGCCACGAAGCCATATTTCGCATGATTCGTTTAGTGTGCCAGGCGGCAAAGAATCAAGGCATCCCCGTCACAGTCTGCGGGGAACTGGCAGGAATCAGCACAGAAGCCGAGCGGCTCATAAACATAGGCGTGGATGCGCTCTCAGTGGCTACGGCAAAGCTTCACTTATTAAAATGAGCATAAGATTTTCTTTTAGATATAACGGTTCCACAAGGTTTTAACGCCTCAAGGATATGCACTATACGGGGTTTTGTTATGTTCGAATTTAACGTTGTGGATTTGGTGGTTTTGTTGTATACTAAAGTAGTGTCTGCTGATTAACTCAAAAATTCAGTGATTACTTGACTTATTTGACCATTTAAAGTATAATATATGCAAGGTATTTTTGGTTATTTTGGATTTTCTTTGCATTTTTTGGTGAATGATTATGTATATGAGCCCCAAGTGCCACCAGATCTCTTTCAATGACTTCAACCAGTCCTGCGGGATGCAGCTGGACCCGGGAAACGAATGGGTCGTGCTGGCAGATGCCCTCGACTGGGGGAAGCTGGAGTCAGGATGCGGCTATGCCGATAGGTTCCCGTCGAGGACGGGGCATCCCGCCAAGCCCTTCCGCATGGCGCTCGGCGCGCTCATAATCCAAAAACGCAAGGGGCTCGCAGACCGTCCCCTGACAAGGGAGATCGCGGAGAACCCGTACCTCCAGTACTTCCTCGGGCTCCCCTCTTTCCAGAAAGAGTGCCCTTTCGAGGCATCCG
>JAGBNY010000035.1 GCA_017634175.1 Lachnospiraceae bacterium | reverse complement strand
GCGGCGGTCACTGCGTGTTCCCTCCAGTCGCTCCCGCCGTTGCTGTTATTCAAGATCAGGGGCTGAAGATTGTCCATCGAGCGAGCGAACCTCGACTCAGCAGTTTCTCCAGCCTCGAATTCGTCAAAGATTGAAATGAATTCATCCCTTTGATCCTCGGGCAAAAGACCGAATATATTCTCTTTAGCCTGAGCTTCCCTGGCCTTCTGGGTCTTAAGCCCCTCCTCGTCATAAGCGTAGGTATCTCCCGCTTCTATCTCAACAATATCGTGGAGCAGGCACATCAGCATTACCTTTGAGATATCAATGGCTTCGTTTGAGTATTCCCTAAGCAGATAAGCCATGAGCGCCATGTGCCACGAATGCTCGGCATCGTTCTCGTTCCGGCCATGATTGGAAAGATGCGTCTGCCTAAAGATATTCTTCTCTTCATCAATCCTGAGCGCAAAATCAAGCTGCCTCTTCAATCTCTCATCCATTTTAGTCATACCTTGTGATAAAAAGTTACTATTCACGGCCAAAAAAGCTGACTGTGAATAGTAACTAATAAAGCCATCTCTGTCAATCTATGGCACATTATACCTCATCCAATCCCGAAACGTCAATACATTGTCCCGAGCCAACCCGGACCCGACGTCCGGGACGCGCTATGGTTAGGATCTGTGCATGTTGGTTCAATCCGTAATCTTGCAGCCATACTTGAAATGGCGATATATCTTCCAAATGATCACCGCCGGCAATGCCACAACCATAAACAGCGATGATCCGCCTCCCATAATTGCCATAATCCCGAATATAACGTATAAAATTATCTGATTCATGAAACCCTCCATCTCTTTCTTTGCATAGCAAAATAAGGCAAACGCTTCCTACGCTTGCCTGACATCATGAAAATGGTATCTTAAGTTACCTTAGGGTTTCATTCCATCCAAATTATGGATATAGGTGATTATGAAAAGATGACTTGTTACAACAGTCCTGTAGAAATACAGAAAAAAAGGCACACTTGTGCCTATTAGCAAAAACAGATAATTTAATAAAGCATAAATCAGGGCCATCCTGAAGCCAAAAAATCTATCAGCGGCAATACTATTTAAAGCAGCGCTTTTAATTACTGGAAACCCTGCAATTTCGTTCGTAGCGACATCGGATAATTCGGCTTCCAGGGCCTCTATCGAACTCGCATTGTCCACCCCTATATATGAAAGCCTTTCGGGACTGCCATTCGCAGCGCATACAAAAAGTATGCATATGACAATAAAGCATAGGAAGGGTCTTCTATAATGATTATTTCTGTTACAGAGCAAATGAAGCATTATAGAATCCTCCTTCCTAAAGGATTATTGCCGCAATTCACGTCCAAAAAAAGCGACCGTGAATTGCAGCGAATTATTTTATATCAACAGCAATGATAAAATTGCGAAAAATACTTTATTCGGCCGGAAAACGCAGGAAATGCCTGACCGGAAGCAACGCACTATAAAGCATCTGCCCCAGGATAAGGCAGGATATGATTTCACCTACCCCAACAGTCAGCATGAAGAAATGAATGCTGCCGGGGATCTGATAGACCTTGCTCAGAATGAATGGGACGATCAGCATATTCGATACAATGGGCGGCACGCTGACCAGGAATCTATTCGTATTTCTAAGGCTGTAGCTTCCAATCGCGCCGATCAAGGTCGCAATAGAGCCAAACACTATGTCCAGCAGTGCGGCGCCCGTCAGGGTGTTGCTCAGGAGACAGCCTATGAAGAGCCCCGGCACAGCCGCCGGCGTAAATGCCGGGAGTATGGTCAAAGCCTCAGAAACCCTGACCTGAATAGCCCCGCTCGCAAGATCAAAAGCAGCTATAAAAATCGTAAGCACGGTATATATGGCTGCTATCATCGCAGCCTCCACAATGAAAAGTGTCTTCTTGTTATTTAGCATAATCCTCTCCTCGCATAGATTTGAATGTTCCTTATGCCGCAAATCGGCAAACAGAATCTTTATTTTATCACAATCAATCTGCAAAGTCAAAGGTTTTTTCCAGGCTTTGTTCCTTATTTGAATAGCTAAAGCCGCCAGCTATTTAGGATGTAAAATAAAACGCCCAGCCCAAGCTAAAGCCCGGGCCGGGCGCTTCTGATATCCGATATCTACGAAATCGTTCCTTACTGGAACGCCTCCAGATCCTTATTAAGCTGCACTGCTATGTCGTTCAAGACCTTCGAGGACTCCTTCAAATTCACGATCGTGGCATTCAATTCCTCTGCGGAAGCCGACGTCTCCTGACTGGAAGCCGCATTCTCCTCTGAAATCGCAGACAGGGACTCCATGACCTCGATGATGACTCCCCTTGCGCTGGTGCTGGTCGTGATCTTGGCTTCCATCGTGCCGATATAGCCAATTGTCTCGTTGATGCTTTCCAGGGTATCCTTGATAGCGACGATTGTTTCTTCCAGGACTTCCTTCTGGCTCACGGTCAGGCGCTTGATCTCATTCGAGGCCTCAACCGACTGCCTGGAGGAATCCAGGAGCTTGCTCATCTCAGCCTTTATCTCATTAGCCGCATCCGCCGAAGTAATCGCAAGCTTACCGATTTCCTCAGCGACAACCGCAAAGCCTCTCCCCATCTCTCCCGCTCTCGCGGCCTCTATGGAAGCATTGAGCGAAAGGAGATTCGTCTGAGAGGCGATCTCATTGATCGCATCTACCTTGCTGTTAATTAGCCGCACTATATCCCCAGTGGAATCTATCCTAATGGAAATCTGCTCGATCCCCTCAATCATCTTCTCGGTGGTGCCAGCGAGCTCATTCATCTTCTCGCTGGAGCTATGGGAAAGATTCTTCATCTTGTCCGCCGTCTGATTCAGGCTCGTGGAAGCCTCCACCACCTCTTCCAGTGCGGTGCCCATGCTGTCAACGCTCTCAGTCGCAGACTGGATGTCCTGCGCCTGTTGAGTGGCGCCGGTCGCAATCTCAGAAATAGCGCGGGAGATACCGTCTATGGTAGTCGTGATCTGGGATGTGATATCCACCAGACCATCGGACTGCATATTCAAATCCTGGGCGGAGACCTTGATATCCGGCATGATGGACTCCAGCTGCTCCATCAGCATATTTATGCCCTCTCCGAGCCGCCCTATCTCGTCCTCGGACTTAATCGTGACCCTGAGAGACAGGTCGCCCTGCTGCCTCTTGATGGAATCTATGATCGTCCCAACTTCTTTCGTAATCACGCCGATCGGCTTCAGCATTCTCATTGTCACGAAGAGCACAAGGAGAACAATGATAATCGAAAGGATGACCGTACAGACCACAAGAACCCCAATCAACGCCTGCACGGGTCCATCGTAAATCGATTTAGGAGTGACCTGGAATACCTGCCAGCCATTGCACTCCACATCATGCTCCGTGACATAGCTCGTGACCCCATTATAGTCCTTGAAGGCCTTATCCGTGGTCTTTGCGCTGGCATAAGCTCCGCCGACAGCAGTAGAGAGATTCACCGGCACCTCTCCGGTAAGGCTGAGGTCGGGGCTCGGGTGAGTCACTATGTTACCAGTATCAGTCGCAACAAAGACATACTCACTGCCCGTAGTCGGAATCTTCCCAATAAGGCTGGTAAGGTCCAAATCCAATCCTACAACACCCTCAGGCATGGAGTAGAAAATAGAAATCACAAGCCCATTCGTGATCATATCCACATAAGGCTCACTATAAGAAATCCCATCAACCTTGGAGGCATCAATGAACCAGCCTCTCTGGGTGATGTCGTAATCCGCCGGCATGTCCTCCCACACGGCAAAAACATACTTATTCTCACGCGTCCCATAATAAAGCTCTGTTGCAGAATCATGATTCGCAACTATACCTTCAAAAAGCTCCTTCAATTGCTTTTCATCAATGGTACCCGTATTGAAAGAATTTACGCCCGCTACTGCAGAGAGAAGCGCCGAGCTATTCTCCTTGAACCAGCTATCGACAATTTCAGCATAATAAGAAGCCGAATTCACGTACTTTTCATCGGCAAGCTTATTGAAGTGTCCTGTGGCCACCTTGACGCTGAATATCGCATTTAATATGAAGGCAACGAGCACCAAAACCGTCATAATGGCCGATATCCTTAGTGGCAGACTTTTCTTAAACATCTTAACTCTCCATCATCTAATAGTATTTTGGCTCTCGGCCCTCAAACTCCCCTCCAGCCAAAAACCAATATATTATTTTTGCATTTTTTTTAATTTTTGTCAATAGCCCGGCGATTTTTGAAAGTCTCTCCGTATATAAGTTTGTAAAACAAAATCAAAGTTTTGAGTCCATAAATATCCACCTTAACGGATGAATAACCGAAGATTATCCGGCATCCGTTCAGGCATAGAATATAATTTCAGGAGGATAAGAAAATGCCAAGATTCATTCCAGGAGCAAACAATAGCGAGCCGAATTTCCCGTCTCTTGAAGAGATAGAGTTTCAAGAAAAATTGAATAATGCAAAGCCAGGCGAACCCATTTTCGATAATATCAACTCCGAGGACTACCCCGACGCCAACGAGGTTGTCCAGGAGATGGCGCCCGGCGAGCCCTTGTTCGGCAATATCAACTCCGAGGACTATCCCGATGCCAACGAGGTTGTCCAGTAGATGGCGC
>JAGBNY010000034.1 GCA_017634175.1 Lachnospiraceae bacterium | reverse complement strand
TTGTCCCGTATGTCACTTTATAAGTGTCACGCTTTTTTCTGAAAACCCGTTCGCACCGTCCAACCGGTGCGCTGTGCGCTCCCGCGCACTGTATCAAGGATTTTTCAGGGTTGCATTGCTGTTTGTTTGCCAAAGGTTCAATTGCGTCTTGCGGTTTGTTTTTTGCTCATCGCCAAACGCAAGAAATATATTATCACTCCATGTATTTTCTGTCAACACTTTTTTTCACTAAATTTTTTACAATAAATCATACTAATTAAGACGATTACTCCGACAAAACTCACAAACACCCCCGCTTTATACCCCCTCGGACTATATTCCAGCCTTATTTTATGATGTCCTGCCTCCAAATCGAATGATAAAAGCATCCCTAATGCTTGTTTAACCAGAACCCGATTCCCATCCACGTAAACCTTCCACGCCTCATCATAAGGTATAGACATGACCGCGCATTTATTATTATCCTTTACGACCATCTCTCCTTCCAGTTTAGAGCTTGTGATTCTTTTCAAAGATGACCTGTCCATCTTTATCTCATTCATCAGCCTTCTGCATCTATCCCTATCTTCAAAATACATATAAGAAGCAGTTAGATCTAACGTATCGCTTAAAGCGTTAATTCTTATTCTAAACGGCTTTCCAGGCTCGTGATCCTGCATATTGACAATATTCCATCTATATACCGTGAAATACTCACCCATATCTTCTTCGTACCCCTTCTCATGCTTCTTATCAAATATCATGGATATGCTTGCCTTCTGCTTATCGGGAGCATCCAGATACAGGAACAGATTAGATTCATCTTCTACCTTTAGATCATACTCTACAAAAGCCTTCTCTTCCTTTTTTTTCTTCACGAAATGTCTGCAGCCTCCCAAATCTGACATTTCGAGGTTTACGTATCGCTCCCCGATCACCTGCGCAGCTCTAAAAATATGGTTTTTCTTAGAATTCATGCTATCGGCAATCGCTTCCAACAGAGCAAAGGGATTTTCGTACCTGTGAAAGTCTATTTCTCGTATGCCCTTATCAGAAGAAAAAAGAAGCGGAAGCGCCTCCTCATTTTGAAAAGCTGTGTATTCCTCGCCATAAATCACCCTTTTATAATGATTTGCGACCCTATGATGAAGAGAGAGAATGTACTTAACCCCCAGAAAACTATCCAGAAACATCGTCGTGCCCTCATCATAGAACGACCAATTCCCGTTATTTCTAAAACCAAGTTTCCCGAGAAAATTTATCTTCTCTTTCTTTTCACTAGAGCTGAAATGCGATAGCCCCATATAATTAAATTGCATCGCATCATTATGGGTGCGCCTGAAATATTTCTCCAACCGATACAAATTCGGATTATCGTCCAATCTATCGGTCTCTTCTATCAATCCTCCTACGTCAGCAAGGTACTGTTGATACTTAGATAATGAGGCAAGTTCAAATTTCCCAAACACATCCGATGCGTTGTACGCAATGTCCACAATTGTAAATATCGCAGCTATCCCCCAAATAAGATGCCTATTATTCCCCAAGACCTTACAATCCGAATCGCTTATCTCCGTATAGTTAAATGCTATATAGATAATCATGAACGAAAGCATATAGGAATATCTATAAGGGAATCCTATGGGCTGATTCATTCCATGCCAAATGACGTTCAAAGTATTTATGTTCATGTTTATAACCAAAAACACAAGTACGATCAGATTTATCGCTTTCTCTCGCCTTCCAATCTCTTTATTAACAAAAAAGGCAAACGCCATAAGCACCGTAAACATCCCGCAATATATATTGGGAAGCCCCATGCTAATGTTTCCATCAAATGATGCGCATAGCAGCTTTAAGGGGAGTCTCATCAGAGAAAAAGTACGATAGAAACCCAAAGAAAAGACATCCTTTTCACCTGACAGCGAAAGTACAGCAGGTATGAGCACTACACACGACAGCATGACAGCGATAATGGATGAATACGCAAAAACAACGCCTATTCTCAACGCTTCCTTTGCAGCAACCTTCCTCATTGCCACCTGATACAAGAAGAAAACCAACGAGAATATGCATATCATGTAGCCCGAATAGTAATTGAATATTATCGATAGTCCTAATGTTATTATATAAAATATCCGTTTCTCAGGATTTTCAACCAGCTTAATTATCCCCAGCATTATCAAGGGGAAAAGTATCAGATTGCCGAAATATATGGTAAGCTGAAAATATACTGTTATGAAGCCAGACATGGCATACGAAAGAGAGAATATAAGGACTTTTAGCGCGAAAACGGCATCTATTTCTCGCCTTTCTTTGTGGATACGGCTGTTTTGAATCAAAAACTGCGAGAACGATAACGAACAAAGAGCCCCATTCATAGCCACTATCAAAGACTGGGAAGCCGGGAGCATTTTATTGTCAAAGAGCAATGTAATCCAATTCAATGGACAGAAATAATAATAGGCGGAAAACCCTGCCATGCTTCCGCCTAAATTCTTGCTGAATGAATAGAAAAAATCATTATTTCCGAACACTATTGTTTTTAAATACGCTAAATAGTCCGTGAATTGATACTCCATGTCGCCAGTCATTAGCGTCGTGTCCCCAAAGGGCCATATTCGCCTGTAAGCGAATATGACCCCATATATAAGGACAGGCAGAATGAATGCCATGAGACCGATTCCCGCCTCCGAATAAATTCTTTTCTTAATATTTGTCATAATCCTATCTTATTTGCGCTTGTCATTTTTCAAGCTCCTGCGGGCATCATCAAATAATTGTTGTAAATCGCGAGAATCTGAGTATTTTGCATAGCCCTTACGAAGATATATCGTGCATGGAATGCCCTCAACTTCTCTGATTTCTGAGACTTTTTCCTGAACCTGCTTAATGAATAGAAGCATCTCTCCATCATTCTCAAATTGCCTGATAACCATGAAATGATCTCCGCTGACTCGCCCTGCTATTCCTTTCACCCCCACTACTTCCAATATCACTAAGGCGATAGCCGAAAGCATTTTATTTCCCCATTCGAGCCCGAAGCTGCTGTTATAGGCACTGAAATTCATCACGTCAAATATCAGTACAGCGAAGTCCTTATTTTCTAAGACAGCTCCTTCTCTGTATCTAAGCGCTCCTTCAATGAGCCCCAGGAAATTCAAAGCCCCTGTCTGTGAATCCGTCATAGAGACCGTTTCAAGGTGCTGTGTTCTTATCTTTTGCTCATCCACATCCATGAAATATCCCATGAGTCCAACGATTCGCCCATCTTTATATATCGGCATTTTGCTGGCGGCAATATTTCTTATCTTTCCCCTTGCAATGCAGGTACCAGGCACCAAATATGTCTGAATCCCATCCTCCAACACTTGCTCTTCATCGCGTTTATATGCGGCTGGATTCACGTGCCACCCCATGTCCTCGTCATTTTTTCCTATGATTTCATTCGATGAATCCATTTCAAAATAATTCAAAAATCTGCGGCTCGCCCCCAGGAATCTCCTGTCCTTATCTTTCCAGAAGAACGACATATCAGAATGAGAGATCATGTTCTTCCAAAGTAGCTCAGGCGATATTCCGCCATTTTCTTCATTCTTATTAACAAAACTATCTTCATAACTCCCAAAAGAATATGGCTCCATCCTCCTGGAACAGCAAAGGACCTTTCTCTCGCTGTCTTTCCCGGTTCTAACGAAGGTAAATAATTCCCACGCATAAGTTCCGCCAGAAATATGAAGTCTAAAGGGACGAGAAATGAAATTTAAGTGGCTTTCCCTCATCCTTTCTTCAAGGGTATCTAAATCTACAAATTTCAAGAATTCCGCTTGATCATCAGCATATACCTCTTTTTCAGCAAAAGAAATTAGTTCGAGCCGCGCCGCCCTTTGGTTATAATGCTCCTCTGTCTGCTTTGAATTATAGATGTTTTTTGAAAATCCCGTTTCCAGGTCCACCAGTTCTATACGGTCATAGATTGAGCAGATACTTCCAATATTGTCGGCTAAAAGCTCATTTTGCTTCAAAAGTGAATCTTCAGAGAGATTCTGCAAGATACAAAGGAAGGCATCCCCGCCTGGATAATCCGCTATTTTTTTAACCTGCGCAAAGCAATAGCAGCCATTTCTCACGAAATTAATCGTTTCTATATCTCCTGATTTCTTTGCATGAAGCATCATCGAGAGGAATTTTTCACCGAAACTCAAATTGTCGCTAATGAAATTTTCCTCGACGATCTTAGTGGATTGAATACCCAGGCTTTTTAAGACCGAATTATAGTTCTCATTCGAGAATAGGTATTTGATCCTTTTTTGGGACAGTTCAACTATCGCCATAGGTATCTGCATTTCCCTATAAGTTGGCGCAGTATTATTATCTCTGACGGAAAGAAGCGGCGTGGCGCTAAGTACATTCACCCGCCCTATTTCATGGTAATACTGCCTTTTTGAAAGGGATTCCATCACGTAGCCCCTCTCTTTCAAGTGCTCCAAGCACTTATCATAGGGCATAGGCTTACCAATAAAAAATCCTTGAGCTTTTTCGCAGCCAATATTCTTTAAGAATAATAGTTGTTCATAGGTCTCCACGCCTTCCGCCAGCGTATGGACACCTATTCTCTTAGCCATATCAACTATGGATTTGACTATCTCCTGCGCCCTGACATTGAAATTCTTCAAAAATATCATGTCAATCTTCAAGGTATCGAAGCGATAGTCCTTTAGAACGTTCAATGAAGAATAGCCGCTTCCAAAATCATCCATCCATACCCGCAGACCGCGCTCCCAAAAGCGGTCTATCACATCATGCATTCGCTCTTCATTATTTTCCATCATGCTTTCTGTGATTTCGACTCTGAGAGCTTCTCTAGGTACATCATTCTCTTTGATTGCATCTTCAATTATGCCGTGAATATCGCAAAGCTGAAAATCCAAACGGGACAGGTTGAAGGAGATTGTTACCATCCTATCCCCTTTCGCCACCGTAGCAGAATAGTCTTTGCAAATCTGTTTGATGATGGAAATGTCCAATTTATGAATCTGTCTAGTTCTCTCCAAGGCGCCTATAAAAATGTCAGGCGCCAAAAGTCCATAGTCTGGGTCATCCCATCTGGCGAGGGCTTCCATACCACAGATTTCTTCGGTCAAAGTCCTTACAACGGGCTGATAAAATACTTTTATGAACCCCTCTTCAACCGCTCTATCTATATTTTCGATTACATATTCCTGCAATTCTTCTCTCGAAAGTCTGCTGGCGTTTTTTTGATTGTCCATATTCAACTCCCACAATCTGTGCCTTCGTGCAAAATCATGAAAATGTCATAAAAAATCCTATCATACTAGCCACATTTTCTCAACGCTTTTTTAACGAATACTAACGCAGCATCGAGCCTCAACTTGTTTAGACAACGCTGGTATAGTATACTGCAAGGAACGGTCGGCTTGATGGTTTTTTTAAACCAAAACACTTCGTCCAAATAAAGGAGTATTATTATGAATATCGAAATCAGACCTAGAAATATTGCACTGGCAATAGTTTTCTCGCTTATAACCTGCGGAATCTATCTTTGGTATTGGGTTTATCAAATGAACAGAGACGTGAGCGAACTTGCTGATGAAGAATACACCAGCGGAGCTGCGGTAATTGTTTTTTCAATCATCACCTGCGGAATCTATTACCTATATTGGCTATATAAAATGGGTGAGCGCTGCGACAAAATCAACAATACCGAAAAGGGCGACACGGCGATCCTTTTCCTCATCTTGGGCTTATTCGGACTCTCAGTTGTCAGCCTTGCGCTTATGCAGGATACGGTCAATAAGAATCTTTAATTCTCTCCTGTAATACATAAGCCCCGCTGCCAAAGTGAATACGAAAATCAGTACTCTAATCAAAATATTTGTATAGAAATACGCAATGCCAACAGAGGCAATGACAGTAATAAGGAGCATGCCTAAATGCTGCGCATCGGCATAAATCTTTTCTCTCAATATTATCCTTGTGCTGAATAAATGCAGGAGCAAAAGTATCGCATAGCCCGCAAGCGTTGTATAGGCCGCAGCGATATATCCGTATCTTGGTATAGCCAAGGCATTCATGCCTATATTTGCTGCGGCTGCTATGCAGGAATTCACTGCAATCAGATAGGTCTTTTTATAAAATATTTCCAAATTTACGTAATTTGTATAGAAATATTGGCAGAGCGTTCCCAGGGCAACAGGGGGGATCACCCACATCGAATCCCAATAATTCTTTGCAAATAATAGCTTCACGGCCTCCGGAGCCGCTGCGACGAAGAGGAAGGTCGCTATGCAGCCCCCGGCCACGAGAAGCTTCGCCTTATCTCGAATTGCGCTTCTTTCCCCGGCGTCCAGCCTCTCATTGAACCACGGCAGCCAGGCCTGGCCTATCGCATTAGTCACGAACATCAGCAAAGTCCCAATAGTGTAACCCGAAGTATAGAGTCCCACTTCCGACATACCGCAGATTTCCCCTATCATCGAGACATCTATCCTGGCGAGCAAGATCATCGCCAGGCCATGGGGTATCATAGGGAGTCCGATAATGAGCGCATATCTCCAGAATTTCAGATTTACCAGACAGCGACCTTTTCTCAGGATATTGAGATAGCACCATATTGCTGCTGCGGCGCTGGGAATCACTGTCCCATATATCTTCGCATATCCTCTCGCCGACGGCATAGCAAGCATGAGTCCAATTGAACATAATACCGTTGTGACGGTGATAATCACCGATATCGCAATGTTTTCTTTGTACCTATACTCAAAACGGTACTTATATTGCATATAGTCGATTGACGGAAAAAGAATCAGATACGCGAAAAGGAGCAAAAAGATATTTCTTGGCATCCCAAGCATGCCATTTATAGGGCATGCAAAAAATACAATTATGAATACAGCGAGCCCAAAGAGGCTTGAAAGGGTCTGTATCGAGGACATATACTTATCAAAGTCCTCTTTAAAGTCCAGTTTCGCCTTCCCTACGCTATATATAAGACAAAGGCAGGTAATCACCGTGAAAATGCTTACGTAATTATTAAAATTATTGGCAAAACCTGTTTCTGATGTAGAAAGCAGCCTAGTATAGATAGGAGCCGTGAGTATTCCCACGGCTCTTATCATGACATTCGATATTACGTACCATATCCCAGACTTTAAAACTTTATTGTTAGATGATGTATTCCGGTCCTTAAGCTCCATTCTTCTCATTCTTTATCTGCCTGAAATCATATCCTTTGTAATTATGCTGTCCTCCGGAATATCAATGACCGCCGTGCAGCCAATCACCGATGAAAGCTTTGCGGGGCTAATCCCCGTGCCAGGTCTTTTCGCCGTAAGGAGGCTGGCCGTCAGCACGGTCCCCGCAGGGATTTCTCTCCTTGCCACAATCGACCGTCTCGCATTCTGCCTGGCTGCGTTTTCGCTCTCCAAAGCCTTGATTTCCCCATTTCCCCTGAGCACGTCCAATTTTTCAACCTCACTCAGGATTTCAAGAGCATCATCCGGATCCATCGCATGATAATGGTCATTTCCCTTCAAGGTCTTATCCAGGGTAAAGTGCTTTTCAATTACTGTCGCGCCAATATTGTAAGCCGTTTTTATTATCTCCTGACCAGCTTCCGGCTTCGTATGATCTGAATAGCCAATAAAGCAATCAGGAAAAGCTTCTTTAAGAGACCTTATTTTCAAGAGATTCGCATGCTCTCTTGGCGTAGGATACTCCAGGACGCAATGCAGCAGGGTCAAGGGCTGATCATTGTACTTCTTTATCAATTTCACTGCCCGCTCTACCTCATCGAGATTCGAGGCCCCGACGGAAAGCAGAATCGGCTTATTCTTCCTTGCCTGATATTCAATAAAAGGCAGGTTCGTGATATCCGATGAAGAAATCTTATATACCTGCATTAAATCATAAAGGTAATCAGCCGAATCCTTGTCAAAGGGCGTTGAGAGAAACTCTACGCCCAGCTCATTGGCATGCTCCGAGAGCTGCTTATATTCTCTCTCGCCAAAAGAATCAAATTTCTGGAAAAGCTCGAATTGAGAAGCCGTTGGCTCTTCGCTCCTGTCCCAATAGGACGGGGAATTCTTTGAGGCCAGCGTACTGGCTTTATAAGATTGAAATTTTACTGCGTGAATCCCTGCGCCAGCCGCCTTTCTTATCATCAGCTTAGCTGCATCTATATTGGAAATATCCATTTTTTCAGCGATATCATAATAATTCACGCCTATCTCAGCAATCAGGGTAAATTGATTGTTTTTAAGCCTTTCAATTATCACGCTTTGTCTCATAGTACCTTTTATAGCCCTTCTCGTAAAATGTCAACAACTCCTGCAGCATGGAATCGAATTCTTCATCCTCTTCTTTTCGTCCAGAAAAAATCTCCTCAGCGCCATCCATGAGTTCGAATATACGGACTTCTGTCCCGGCATCCTTGACAGCCTCAAGGTACGCTGCCGCAGAATGTAGGTTATCTACTTCACCGAATTCCCTGATTGCCTGCGGAAGCTCCTCAAAGGAATGTACCCTTCTTATCCCTTTAATGAGCGAGAATGGGACATCACCAAAAACTATCGACCTCTTTCCTAAAAGAGCCGCCTCATAGGCCGCTGTCCCGGTAATTGTCACTACCCCCTTGGCTTTCAATAACCAAGGCTTCGGGTCCTTATAATAATTAATCTGAACCACCCGCACATTCGCAATCTCAGCGGCTTTCCTATAGAATTCCGGGTCCCTCTCTCCCAACATGGCCTGATGCTCTTTGACATACAGTTTCCAGCCCACAGGAAGGGACTTCGATACCTGTTCTATGAGATTCAATTCGTCCACATAAAAGGACGCCTTTACGAATACAGAGGACTCCGGAATCAAGTGGAGCGGCATGTATACATAAGTCTCTCCCTCCACAGGATCCTCAAAATAATCATTATGAACCAGGAACTTCCTCTTCCTTGTCATTGCGTCCCAATAATGCTTCAAATACGGCCATGTCCTTGCATAGAGCATATTGCTCTTCTTTTTTTCGGAAAGATTCCCTGCCCTGAAGTCCTGGTCCCAGAAATAATTCCATTTCCCATGCATGACCCTCATTATCCATATCCACGAATCCCTCTCGTATTGCATGGTAACTGACCCCGCAAATTCTGGATTCATGATATTGGACTTTTCCCTAAAATCCTTTATATAGGCAATTGAATCCTGCATTTCTGAATCCGATAATTCACACTTTTCTTCAAATAATTCCTTAAAATAAGGATCAATGCCATAGGAATTCTGGAAGCTGGGGGTTTTGTAGTACCCAAACTTGCTATATTCAATTGTGATATATGGAATCTTTTTCTTATACGCGACTTCACAGAGAATGGTGCGCTGCAATTCCGCATTGTCCAAGTCCAAAATCACGTCCGGCTTAAATTCACGCAAAATTGCAAAAATCTTCTTATAATTCAGCTCCAGCCAATAATAATTCTCCTCGTCAGTCGTTACCTGCCAGTAATCCCGATAATGGTAATGCCTGGTATTTTCCTGAGAGCTCATGAGCTGCAAGTTCAAGGTCTTGAAGTGGCTGTAATTCTCCTCGACCTTCTCCAGGAAATCCATGTCCACCGGAGATTTCCCCGTTTCCTTGTATCTCTTCATTCCGGTAGTGAATTTATCGCAAATATCCGATACATCGTATAGCTTACAGTTGGGCAGATTCTCCCGAAATTCAAATATAGTATGTTCGTTATAGTAACACTTATTGAATTTGCTCTCCGAAGACATTATATAGAAGGCTGCTACCTCGTTCTCTTCTCCCAAATCCCTCGCCAGAAACCATAAGGGCTTTGAATAGGTCTCCCGGCACACGAATAATATTCTCTTATTCTTAAATATGGAACTTTTCAGCATGAACCTTTTCCCTTTGCTTCTTTCCTATATAAGTAACAAGCCATAGAGCCGCCGGAAAATTCAAGGTAAGGAAGAGTTTCAGCCTAAGCTTCTTGCCGATCCTTGGATTGTCCGATTGAGCTTGTTCCAAATCTCGTCTATGCTTCCCCTTAAATATCCCATACCTGGACCTCAGATACCTCTTATGAAGCCCTATTCTTTTCTTCGCAGACTTTTCCATGAATAAGGGCAGCAAGGCCGCCCAAAAGGACTGCTTAATTAAAATATTTTGTATGCTGGTTATGTGTCCATATAGGAGATACCTGTCACATTCGTATTTCAATCCAGGAAATTTGAATAGAAGCTTCCTGCAAAATTCGTGATCCGCCTTGATATTGAGGTCGCTTGCGTCAATGTCCTTTGAAAGGCTGTCAGAACGTATTCGGAAATGATAAAGGGGCTCACCAGTGTAAACCACACTGATGCCTTCTTTTAAGAAAATATCACCAAAGGTATATCTGTCCTCTAATTTGGATTTTGTAGGATAACGTAAATCTTTGAATATTTCGGATCTGAAGAGCTTGTCCCAGCTATGAAAGAAGAAATCAGGCTTTCCTGAAAGCTCGTCTCCAAACCCCAGGAGGACACGAGCTACATCCATCGGACTTAGCACCATTCGTCCTTTAACATTAGAGCGAGGCTTTTCTGTCTCGTTAGGATATTCCTTGAAGTGCGCACAGATAGAGACATCCGAATCAGTATCTGAGAGATTCTTTTCGAGCTTTTCAAACATATCGGGCTCAATATAATCGTCCCCATCCACCCAGCCAATCAAATCTCCCCTTGCGGAATCGAGACCCCTGTTCCGTGCGTCTCCGGCCCCTTTTGCCTCGCAAAAAATAAGTCGGAAACGCTCATCCTTCCCGGCGAATTCCTCCGCTATTTCCCTGCACCCGAAATAATCCCCGTTCTCATCGTGTCCTACCACCAGGACTACTTCAATATTCTTATAAGTCTGAGCAGCGATGCTCTCTAAACAGTCACGGAGGAAAGGGGCCACCTTATATATTATGACTATTATTGAAATTAGGCGGTCCTTGGATATTAGACCGCCCTGGCTCCCATCAACCGCAGAAAAACTATTTGAATTCAAATTTCAATACCCTTAAGCGAATCAAAAACAAAATCCGGCTGTACTTCAGACAACGGTATGTCTTCAATCTTTGTCTCGCCGGAGAGCACTAAAATCCCCATAGACCCGTTCTTGACCCCCGTAGCCACATCAGTATAAATTCTGTCTCCTACAAAAGCCATTTCACCGGCTAAAAATCCCGTAGATCGCTCTATCATGTCTACAGTTTCTTTAAAGGGCTTTCCGACGTACTTTGGTTTTGCTCCAGTTGAAGCCGTAATTGCAGCGCAAATTGCCCCGGAATCAGGGATGAACCCGCCCTCTATCGGACAGTTGATGTCCATATGCGTGGACAGGAACTGGGATCCATTTCGTATGTAGGTACAAGCTTTTGTGAGTTTTTCATAAGTCAGCGTTTGATCGAAGCCAACCACGACGATATCCGGAATCCCTTCACTGCCTTCAAAAAGCGGAATCCCACCCTCTGCAAAGCTTGTTTTTAAGGCCGGAGTCCCAAGAAGATAGACCGACCTTCCAGGATGATTCTCCTTTAGGTATCCAATCATCACATCCCCGCTGGTCATGATGTGGAGTCTATCAATGGGGCATCCTAATCTTTTGAATTTTTCTAAGTACTCCTTGGGGGACTTTGACGAATTGTTTGTGAAAAAAAGAAATTCTCTCCCAGATTTTTTCACCTTTTCTATAAAGTCTATTGCCCCCGGTATGAGCCTCTCTCCAAGATAGAAAGTACCGTCAAGATCCAGCACAAAAAGGCGGACGTCTTTTAGGCTTTTCACTGTTCACCGCCAGTTATCCGAGGAAGCTTCGTCATCCGCTCCGCCTCGCCCACATAGTCCTCTGCGCTCCTCCTATTGGACTCGATTTCTTCGGGCTTAAGCGCCCTTATAGCCTTGCCCGGAGAACCCATTATCAGGACTCCATCCGGAAATTCCTTGCCCTGCGTGACCACGCTCCCGGCGGCCACTATCGAATCCCTGCCTACACGGGCTCCGTTCATGATAATCGACCCCATGCCGATCAAGGTGTTGTCACCAACTGTACAGCCATGGACAATTGAGCCGTGCCCGACCGTTATATCGTTCCCCAGCGTCAAGGGAAAACCCTCATTAACATGGAGCACGCAATTCTCCTGTACGTTCACACGGTCTCCCAATACTATCTTGGCGCTGTCGCCTCTTATAGAGGCGTTCGAGAAAACTGAACAGTCCTTGCCGAAAGTCACGTCCCCTAAAATGACCGCTCCCGGTCCCATTATCGGTATATTTTTCATTTCTTCGCCAGTAAATCCCTAATCTCAGTCAACAGTTTCTCTTCATTGCTGGGTTCTGGTGCCGGAGCCGCAGCTTCCTCAGCCGCATTCTTCTTTTTCAGCATTTCCTGCATCCTGTTCATGGCCTTGATAATAGTAAACAGCACAAAGGCCAGGATCAAGAAATTGATTACGGCCGAGATGAAATTCCCGTATGTTATGTTCGCTCCGCCAACACTAAGTGCCAGGCTGGAAAAGCTGTCCTTCCCAACAAAAATCCCAACAATCGGCATTATGATATCATTAACCAGAGAATCCACTATCGCCTTGAACGCAGCGCCGATGATGACACCGACTGCCATGTCCATTACATTGCCCTGTGAAATAAATTCTCTGAATTCATTGATAAAGCTCTTCATTCAATACCCTCCCTATTTTTCAATCAAAAGCCTGCAGGCTTCTTTGTACTTTTCTGAGGTCTTTAAAACTATGTCCTCTGGGAGCTCTCCGTTATTATCCGGATTGGCCTTCAGCCAGTCTCTCACAAATTGTTTATCAAAGGATGGCTGGCTCTTGCCGGGCTCGTAACCTTGAAGAGGCCAAAACCTGCTGGAATCGGGCGTCAGCACCTCATCCGCCAGAACCAATTTTCCATCATCATCAAGACCGAATTCGAACTTCGTGTCTGCAATAATTATGCCCTTAGTAAGAGCATATTGAGCCGCATGATTATAAAGTCCGATCGATGCGTCTCTGATCGCTTTGGCATAGGCCTCTCCCTTTCCGGGGAAAGAGTCCTCCAATATGCGGACGCTTTCTTCAAAGCCGATATTCTCATCGTGATCTCCCAGCTCCGCCTTGGTACTGGGCGTATATATGGGCTCCGGCAGTTTTTCACATTCCCTGAGCCCCTTTGGCAGGGAGATGCCGCAGACTTTCCCTGTTTCCTGATAGCTTTTCCAGCCGCTTCCTGTGATATATCCCCTCACAATGCACTCTATCGGAAGCATCGCGAGCTTCCTGCATAGCATACTGCGTCCCTCGAACTCTTCTTTTTGAAAGAACTCAGGCATATCAGCCGTGTCCGTGGATATCATGTGATTCTTGATTATATCAGATGTGAACTCAAACCAGAATTTGGAAAGACTTGTAAGCACCCTGCCCTTATCGGGTATCTTATTCTTCAAAATAACATCGAAAGCAGAAATCCTGTCGGTCGTCACCATAATCAGGCCTCTGTCCGTATCATAGATCTCACGCACTTTCCCAGACTTGATGGGCGTAAATTCCTTAGACAAATGTCGCAAACCCCCTAAATAAATGAAAAGGACGGGTTTATGTCCCCATCCTTTTCTATGTTTACTTTATGCTTTTACGTAAATCTATTACCTGCCGATAGCCCTGGCTCTCTCCATTATAAGAGCTTCCTGAGTCTTAACAGCGGCTTCATGAGCCTTTACGACAGCCTGCACAGCCGCCATCCTTGCGTTGTAATTCGCAAGAGCTGCCTCAGCCTCTGCCTTCCTCTGTGCGCCCTGAGCTACCTGGCTTGCCTGCCATGCTGCAAGATTTGCCTGATAAGCTGCGAAATCAGCCCTAAGCGCTGCCCTCTCTGCCTCTCCCTTGGCAATCTGGGCTGCCTGGAAATTCTGAATCGCAAGCTGACCAGCAGCCGCAGCGGCTTGACCCTGCGCCTTCTGGACTTCCCCAATAGTTACCTGCTGATTCGCAAAATTGAGAAGCTGTGTGCGATATGCAAGATAATCAGCCGCTCTCTTCTCAGCCTCAGCCGCAGCTACCGCAAATTCCTCGGCAGGACCTGCAAAAGCCGGCACTACTGACATGCACGCAACAGCTGCTCCAACCAATAACGCTGTCAACCTCTTCTTCATGACGTCTCCCTCCTTGAAAATAGAAGAAATTTTAAAGGACAATGTCCTTTAGTAGAAACCGGTCTTATCCTAGCACATTTTATAAAAAATTTCAACTTTTTATTGCAATTTATAACATAAAATGATAGAGTATTGTTTATTTATTTGCGGCCATGATGGAATTGGCAGACATGTAGGATTTAGGTTCCTATGGGCAACCGTGAGGGTTCGAGTCCCTCTGGCCGCACTCAAAATATTCTTGCAATTAAAATCGGCTGCAGACGCTCAAACTTATTACGCAACAAGTTCGATTGGCTGCAGCCGGTTTCTTTTTATTCATATTCCTTTGGCGTTAAGGTCATGAGTTTCAAGGATTGCAAAAGTCGATAAGAAAGTCCCTACATAGATAAACACATCCGAAAGATTGTACACATAATTTCCGGCAGGCAGATAATCGACCACATAACGCTTTTTCACTCTGTCAAAGCTATTGCTCAATCCCCCTCCCACTATGAAGGACATCCCCGTCCTGTACATATCCTTGAATTTTCGCTCAATCCCAGACATGCTCGGATCATCATCGCTCTTGAATGCCGGAGCCCAGACCAGCGCAATTCCTGCTAAAAGCGTGACAACCGCAGACACGAAAGCCACGAAGCCAGGCTTATCGGAGCCTCTGCCCTTGGCAAATCCCTTATTCTTGACCACATTTTTTCTCTTACGCTCAAATAAATCCTTGAAAATGCTGTCAGTAGCGGCTGACAGAAGTGCAATCAAAGCATATTTCATTCCCTTTACCTCCTTTTACGCCACATCCTCTGGCATAGGCCGTGCCATGCTGTTGCGAAGGTCGATCACCGGACCCCCATTCCCTTCAATGTAGCTTTCAGTAATAGTTACGACTCCAATATTCGGGTCTTTGGGAACCTCATACATGATATCCAGCATGTATTCCTCCATGACAGCCCTAAGTGCCCTGGCCCCAGTCTCATTCTCCATAGCCTTCTTTGCTATGGCATACAAAGCCCCATCGGTGAATTCCAGCTTGACCTCATCCATTTCCAGAAGCCTTTGATATTGCTTCATTATGGCGTTCCTGGGCTCTCTCAGAATCCTCACCATCATATCTTCCGTAAGCCCAAGCATGGGACAGATAATTGGCAAACGGCCGATGAATTCCGGAATCATGCCAAATTTCTTCAAGTCTTCCACCGCCACTTTTTCCAAGATATCCTTTTCCTTGTCCCACTTATCTTTAAGCTCCGCATTGAATCCGATTGATGTCTCTTTGCGAAGTCTTTCCTTGATAATCTGCTCCAAATCCGGGAAGGCTCCCCCGCATATGAAAAGAATATTCCTCGTATTCACCTTGGCCAGCGGGACCATGGCATTCTTGCTGTTTGCGCCAATAGGTACCTCTACCTCCGATCCCTCCAAAAGCTTCAGCATCCCCTGCTGGACACTCTCTCCGCTCACGTCCCTGCTGTTTGTATGCCTCTTCTTTGAAATCTTGTCTATCTCATCGACGAATACGATACCGCACTCGGCCTTCCCCACGTCATTGTCCGCTGCAGTGAGGAGCTTCGAGATCACGGACTCTATATCATCCCCGATGTAGCCCGCCTCCGTCAGGCTCGTGGCATCGGCTATCGCAAGCGGCACCTTCATTATCCTCGCAAGAGTCTTGACAAGATGGGTCTTTCCGCAGCCTGTGGGTCCCAAAAGCAGAATATTTGATTTCTCTATCTCAGGGCGATTCTTCTCTTTGTCTTCTTTGCCGGATAATTCTTCTCTCACCCTCTTATAGTGATTGTAGACAGCGACGCTTATTACCTTCTTTGCCTTTTCCTGCCCTACCACATACTCATCGAGCAGCTCCTTGATCTTGTGGGGCTTTGGCATGGACTCAAAGTCAAATTCCTTTAATATGTCCTCGGTAGAAGTCTCTTTGATCTTCCTTTGACCCTGGAAAGGCATACCAAACCCAAAATCTGAGAGATTCATGAATTGGATATTCGGGAAACCATTCTTCTTATTTTCGTTTGAATCCTTTTTATCTCCCTTTTTATCCCCATCTTGAGAAACTTCTCCCTCTGCTGCCTTTGATTGGTCCGTTATCAATTGTTGAGAGGCAATACTGTCCACTCCATCGTTCACAGCCGCCTCGCCAGCAGGATTATTGTCTGTATTTTGAATATGAATCTGGAAAGCGCTTGCGTCCGGAAAGCCCATTCCCGCAGGAAAGACTCCGGACAGCACGCTGGAGCCATCCAGCTTGCTCACCTGATCCATCACGTTTCTAAGACAATCCTGGCAAATTCTGAGATTATTTGGGAGCTTGAACAGCTCTCCCGCCGCACTTTTTCCTCTGCGGCATACCATGCAAAACTCTTCTACGTTGTTATTCTTGTCACCCATCGAGAAACCTTTCTGTTATAAGACTTCAGCTCCTTTGCAGTCATTAACCACTTATTATAGCACACTGTCCTAAGATTTTCAAAATCTCTATCGGCTTTTCGTGACGAACCCATCTTCATCTATATTCACTCCATAGGAATAGGATCTTTCTTCGGACAGAGCCTTCGAAAATTCCGCCGTGCCCTTTTCCACCAAGGTAGTCCGGCAATTCTGCTGGACGCAGGGAATGAATTGCAGAGACTCCAGCTTTTTATCCTTGATTACCGCTTCCACGAGACAGGTGTCTAAAGGCTTAGAATTGAACCAGAAATTCCCCAGGCTGTACATGACCGGTACATCGCCCTCGTACTCGAAGCCTTGCAGCACATGAGGATGAGCTCCTATGATGAGGTCTGCCCCCGCTTCCACATAGGCTCGGGCAAGCTCCCTCTGAGCTTCTTCAACATTGTGTACGTTTTCAGACCCCCAATGCACGAAGGCTATGACAAAATCACTGTTTTTTTCCGCCTCTCTAATACATTCACAGTAGCTGGCAGGGTTCAGCGTCCTCAACACGCCGGGCTCAGTCTCTGTAGCCTCCTTGGTATCCGGCGGCAGGCTCCTCTCGATCTGCGTCGCAGATGTGAAAGCAATCGTCGTGTCCCCAAAGGTGAAATAATAAGGCCGCTTCGCTTCCTCAATATTTTTCCCCGCACCCACATAGGGTATGCCCTTTTCCCTAAGAGTGTCCATGGAATCAAGCAGGGCATCGGGGCCATAGTCGTAGGCGTGATTATTTGCGAGGCTAACTATATCGACCCCCATTTCGTTCAAAAAGGACGCTGTCTCAGGCTTCGCCCGAAAAGTGAATTTCTTATCCGGCAGAGGCTCTCCCCTGTCGCTATAGGGAAATTCATTATTTAGCATGAATATGTCAGCGTCCTTCATCCTCTTCATCAAGGATTCCCCTATCCTCCCCTTCATGCCAGCAGAGTCTGATCTAAGGGCTATCATATTGGTATATCGATCATCAAAATCAATGTCCCCCGCAAAGGCAATCCGTACCGTGGCCGGTTCCGGTGCCTCTGCCGTTTCTCCCACCGAAATCAGGCTTTCTTCTTGCTTTACGCTGTTCTCATCCGGAATGACAATAGAGTTTTCATCGTGATCTTCCTGAACCGAAAGCGTATCCGCTTTTTTCAAACTCTCCTGCCCGCCGGCAGCACAACCCGTTATCAAAAGGATGGTACTAATGATTATTGCAATGGTGTTTCGCATCATTTTCACTTCCTTATATTTCATTAAACCATTATCATAGCATAAAATGATGTCACCACCAAACCTGTGTTCTGATTGCTTCTGAGCAGACAGCATATTGCGCAGGCGCGGAAACGGAGCCACAAAGTTTTCATTTTGCGGTGACATCATAGAACGGACTGTATCACATGGATAATTTTGAAAACGAGAACCAAAAATTCAGAAATGGCAGGAACAGGAGCTGGATATCTGCTTGTTTGGCGATATGTATAATATTGGTATTTTCTCTGGATACCGTTTATCGTACACACGAAGTTAGAGCTCTCCCTCCTGAATCCGGCTTGTCGGTAAGCGTGAGCTCTATCTTGAAAAGCGAAGCCGCTAAGATCTCTGATTTACAGCCAGGAAATGATTATGTCCCTAACGAGGGATATTTCCTTGCCGACTCAGAGGAAAGCGCAAGAAGCATTGCGGAAGAGTACAACGCCTCGCTTTTGACCTATGAAAACGGCGTGGCGACCGTCGATTTTGGCCAGGACGCCTACATAGCACTGTTGAATGCGTCCGTTTCAACGAACGTTGACGCTGTGATCTATCCGGATTATTTGCTTCAATGCCATGATATGGATGAGTCTGTAACTCAGGACTCTGAGCCGAGTACTATTGTCTTTGATGAAGCTGGTTTTGATCCAGGCGATTCTGATGAAATCCACTCAAATATGATGAATGTTGATTCAATTAGCTCTTGTGCAGCAGCTTTTGATACGGTTAGCTCTGGTGAGATTAATCTTAATGCGGCTAGTTCCAATAGCGTTAGTACTAATGAGGTTAGCTTTAATTCGCCTGATTCTCCTGTGGATGATTCCAGTTCGATGATTACTGACGAGGCGGCTGGCAGCAGCTCAAACCTCATTGTGAGTCCCAATCAAAGCTCTCAACCCTCTATAGCCGCTTCTCAGACGGTTTCCGATCCGGACGCCTCTCTCCAGTGGTTCCATGAGGCCTTGAACGACAGCAAAGCTTGGAAACAAGGGGAGGGCGAGGGCGTGACTATCGCGGTGATTGATACCGGAATATGCACGAATCACATGGATCTGAGGGCTAATATCCAGGGAAGCTCTGCCGCCGGCTTCACTTCCTCAGAGGACGATCACGGACACGGCTCCCACTGCGCCGGAATCATAGCCGCAGTCCGAGGAAACGTATACGGAGGATACGGCATTGCTCCCAAAGCGAAAATTTATTCGATAAAGGTCGCTGATTACAAGGGTCAGATGCGTCAATCCGGACTGATAGCCGGAATCCGTGCCGCAATCAATGCTGACGTGGACATAATTAACATGAGCCTCGGTTCAACGAGTTATAGTTCAAATCTGGAGACCGTCATAAACGAAGCGGACGAGAAAGGGATAGTCTGCGTGGCATCGGCAGGGAACGATGGCTTAGATCAGAAAAACTATCCTGCCGCCTACGGCTCAGTGCTCGCCGTTGCCGCCTCCACCAGGACCGGTGCCCTTGCTTCCTATTCGAATTATGGCAGTTGGGTGGACATCACTGCCCCAGGAGGCGAGACTAAGACCAAGATTGCCAGCGACAGGATTTATTCCACCGATCTGAATAATAGCTATTCCTACAAAGCCGGTACCTCCATGGCCTGTCCCATGGCTGCCGGGGTCGCTGCGCTTGTGCTTTCATCCAATCCCGCCCTTAAGAATTCGGATACCCCGGGAGCCGCCGCTGCCGTTCGTGAAGTGATGATGGATAGCTGCAAGGGCGATGACAGCACATATGGTACCCATTCCGCTCCTCCCTGCATAGATGCGGCTCTTGCTGCAGAGAACGCAAAAAATGCCGTAATAGACGAAACTATTTTCCGTTATGCTCTCCTGGATCCCTCAATGACTTATTCCAATCATGGGACAGGTTATATCTGCGCTGGGAAACGGGTTACGCTCAGGATGGTAGTCATGAACGATAATAAGCGGCTATCCTATTTATCCCATCCAAAGGACATCACATGGAGCAGCGACAATTCAAACATAAGCGTGAAAAATGGGATTGTGAGATGCTCTTCGGCTGCCGCTGTCGGGACACAGGCCCTTATCACAGCCACCTACAATGGGTCTAGATGCACATGGAAATTTACCGTAGTCCCAAAGACTACCAAGATTGGCTGGGCAAAATCACTGGATGCTCTGACCGGAAAGGGTACGATTAAAAACAAGGCCACTCTTACGGTCTCACGGGGAACTTCTTTGGTTCTATCTGAGACTGATTCTCTCTTGAACTCTATGAATAAGACTGCGGCCTCCCGAGTAATAACCTGCTATAACGTTCGAAAAAAGCGGATTTTCGCTAACTACGGCCTTTCAAGAGGAAATTACCGGATAACCATGGGCGGGAAAAAACTACCTGATATAACGGAAACTTTGTCGAATGGCAGTCCGAGCATAGTTCGTTTTAACGAGAAAGGCAAATATAGATTCACGTATAAGGTCGCAGATGGGTCGAATGCGAAGTTCAAACTCACCGTTAAGGTACAGTAATGCGGACTCTAAGTGACCGTGACTCTTTAGAACAGGTGTATATCTTAATTGAACAGCCTATGCCGCCCTTTTTGGACATCCTCATCGAAGAACTGTCCCAAAGTGGTATCTCAGTTTGTTTTTCCATTAATGAGCCAAGCAAGGCTGCAGAACATTCCTTTTGTCTCACTGATACTTTAGAGGGAATACGATTCGCCAAAGCACATGACATGGGATTTGCATGGTATTCACACGCGGTAGCTGACCCGGAGAAAGATAACCAGGATAAGGCAAACTCTCATAGTAACCAAGGTTCAGGAATCCCATCCACAGCACTTTCAGCTATTCTGAATGAGCTGATAAGCCATGCTGAGTGTGTAATCGAAGGCTTTGACGAGGTTACAGTGGATTTCATCGAGAAGCTTTATCAGCGCCATAAGGGCATTCCATGGGTCATTGCAAAGACTCCTCGAACGATCATCATGGAACTTTCGCTCGATGATATTGACGAGCTATATGAACTCTATGATGATACCGAGATTCGGACTCAGGTAGGCTCATTGCATGAAGAAAAGACCGATGAAATTGCCTTTCAAAAAGCCTATATCGAAAAGATGTATGGCTTCTTTGGGTACGGATTTTGGATAATCAGAGAGAAATCTTCGGGACATTTAATTGGAAGGGTCGGGTTATCCCATAGAAAGGATTTTGATGGGCTGGAAATGGGCTGGCTTATTGGGGAACCCTACAGAAAACAGGGCTTCGCAGAAGAGGCCTGTCTCGCTGTGATTGCCTATGCTAAGGATATTTTAGGGCAGGATGAGCTGTATGCTTTCATTGCGAAAGAAAATGTGCCATCAATGGGACTCGCTTCAAAGCTCGGATTCCATCCTGATTCACTTTATCAAATAAGCGGAAAAGAAATGATCAGAATGACAAAAGGGCTTCAGGATTAACCCTGAAGCCCTTTTGTTTTCGATCAGGCTAATGCGGTCATGCGTAAATGCCCGGCACTCTGTCCTGAATCTTGAAATATATCTACATTCAAGCCTTATTCTCAGAGCCTAAGACGTTGATAATCTTGTCGTGGACGATTTCCTTTACATAAAGACGTCCATCAGCGATATACTGACGAGGATCGAAATGCTCAGGATGAGCCACGAGATGCTCCCTGATACCAGCCGTCATGCCGAGACGCAGATCTGAATCGATATTGATCTTGCAAACCGCCCTCTTGGCAGCCTCACGAAGCTGATCCTCCGGGATACCAATCGCATCCTGAAGAGCTCCGCCATTCTCGTTTATGATCTTGACATACTTCTGAGGCACCGAAGATGAGCCATGAAGCACGATCGGGAAGCCAGGAAGCCTGCGCACGATCTCATCCAGGATATCCAGACGGATATGAGGATTTGTGCCCGGCTTGAACTTATAAGCACCATGGCTGGTACCTATAGCGATAGCAAGTGAATCAACACCTGTCCTCTCCACGAATTCCACGACCTGATCCGGATCCGTATACTGAGCATTCTCAGCAGCAACGTTCACATCGTCCTCTACTCCTGAAAGTGTGCCGAGTTCGCCCTCAACCACAACTCCATGCTCATGCGCATACTCAACCACCCTCTTAGAAAGCTCGATATTCTCATCGAAGGGCTTTGAAGAGCCATCGATCATTACAGAGGTGAACCCGCCATCCACGCAGGACTTGCAGACCTCAAAATCTGCGCCATGATCCAAATGCAGAGCAATCGGGATCTCATCATTTGTGACTTCGATAGCGGCCTCTACGAGATGCTTCAGATATGCAGGCTTCGCATACTTACGGGCTCCAGCGGATGCCTGAAGAATGACGGGGGAGTGCAGCTCGTGCGCTGCCTCTGTGATTCCCTGCACGATCTCCATGTTGTTTACATTGAATGCGCCTACGGCGTAGCCTCCATTATAGGCCTTTTTGAACATTTCTGTGGTTGTTACTAACGGCATAATCTTAACATCCTTTCTAAAAAATTCCCGGATCCGCAAAAGATGAGCTTTTGCAGTCCATGTTAAAAAATATACAAGTCCATTATATCACATCTATTAAAGATAGTATAGACTCAGAAAAAATTTTTTTCACGCATCGAACCCGAATTCATCCACCCTGAATTTATGCCCGCAGGACAGGCATTTATAGCTATTCTCCTCATTTTTACGGTCCTTCGCTCTCTCGAACTTAGATCTGTCCGTATTTCCGCAATTCGGGCAGATGATCCGGAGCCCATCGGCATAGCCCACATCCTCCCTAAAGCCCCCTGACACCTGATCCAACTCTCCCATTTTCAATTCTTTTCCCATCATGTATTTCCTCCTAGGTTTAATTATCCCGCTGCCGCCAAATGCTCATTTATTGTCTGGATAAGCTTATCCACATCGAAAGGCTTTGCCACGTGGTCATTCATCCCGCTTTCCGTAGACATCCTCTTATCTTCCTCCCTGGCGTTCGCACTAAGCGCTATAATCGGGACTTTATCTGTATCAAAGCGGCCAAGCGCCCTTATAACCCTTGTAGCCTCGTACCCATTCATCACCGGCATCTGTATATCCATCAGCACCAGGTCATAATAGCCCTCCGGCTTATTCTTGAAGGCCTCCACGGCATCGCAGCCGTCCGGCACCGATTCGACCAAGAAGCCCCCCTCCTGCAGGATATGCTCCGCGAGCATGCGGTTGATCTCGATATCCTCCACGAGAAGGATCCTTTTCTTGGCTGCAGGGGCGGTTTCGGTTTTCGCTGAAGCCTGCCGCATATGGCTATTCTCAGCCTCGGCCGGGACGCTATCCCCTCCCACTGCGAGCTTCAGCGGCAGGCTCACGATGAATTCCGAGCCCTCTCCCTTCCTGCTCTTCACCTCTATCGAGCCGCCCATTATATCCAGGAGCCGCTTCGTTATCGAAAGACCCAATCCCGTCCCTATATATCCGGTCTGGGTCGAAGTCTCCTCCCTCTCAAAGGCCTCAAAGACCCTCTGTAGGAAGTCCTCGCTCATCCCGATTCCATTATCCTTGACGCTCAGGATATAGCGGGTATAGCCCGACTTCGATACGTTCTTAGGGCGGGCTGACACCCTGACCCAGCCTCCGGCGTTGGTAAATTTTATCGCATTCGATATCAGGTTCATCATTATCCTTCGGAACCTGATCGAATCCACATAGACATCCTCTTCCGGGAGCTTGCTGTCCGTTTCCAAGGTCACTCCCTTTTCATGAGCCTGGGTCTCCATGATTTCCACTACATCTGCCAGCTCTTTGGAGAGGCTCACGACCTCTGTCTTTATCCTGGTCTGACCGCTGTCGATCTGGCTCATCTCCAAAAGGTCGTCTATGAGGGACAGCATGTGCCTATTCGAGATATCCACCTTATCCAGATACATCGAGAGCTGCTCAGGGTCATTGACGTGCCTCTTAGCAAGCTCAGTGAAGCCCATGATCGAATTCATCGGGGTCCGTATATCGTGGGAAATGTTAAAAAGGAAGGTGCTCTTTGCCGCACTCGCCCGTCTTTCCCGCTCCAGCGCCTCTTCCAAGATAAGGTGACGCTCAGTATTGTCATTTATGAACACGTAGAATACGTTCCCGCACTCTTCCGTATAGGCCATGCTGCCGTAATCATCGACCCAGCGTTCCGTGCCGTCCTTTCGTATTATCCTGTACTCCACATAGTCCATATGTCTCTCGCTCTCAGAGACCTGCTTGGAAATGGAATCCTTAACCTTCTGATAATCATCGGGATGCACCATCCCCTGGAACCTGAAGCCCGTGAGAGCCTTGAATTCATCAAGATTATCGCAGCCATACATCCCCAGCACTGCGTCGTTGACATAGAGAAGCTCCCCTCCCTCATCGGCCTTATATACGAAAAATCCTCCCGGCATATTGTCGATCAGCCGTTCTATGATGATCTGCTTATTCAAGTTACACATGAGTCACCTCCTTCCTCAATTTCGAAACAGCACCGGACCCGAACGGTCGGCGCGCCTACGCAAAGCGCAGCTTTCCAAAAGTAATCCACCAAAGCTCTAAACCAGTTTCTTTATCCAGGTATATCGGTATACCTTTATCGTATTTGTAACGCATTTCAACAATTGATCGATATTCAGGCACCAGGTCACGACCCCGACCGGCTGATGAAGCACGAATGCCGCTATCAGCCCCAGAGGGATGACTATTACCCAGCTATATATGAGATCGGTCGCGAGCGTGAACATCGCATCCCCGCCCGCGCGGATTATCCCCACCTGACAGGGCATCTGGTATCCGGTGCCGACTATGATGACCGCCTGTATCAAGATCATCTGCTTCACGTATACGGCCGCCTGCTCTGTCAACGAATAGAACGAGAGCACGGGTCCGCTAATTATCAGAAGCATGAGACCCATTATTATCCCCGTGCATAAGAAGATTAGCTGCAGCGAGTGTACCTTCTGCTTGAGCTCCGGCGTGACGCCCCGGCTTATGCTCTGGGAAATCAGGACCGATGAAGCGGACGCTGCGCCGATTGGCACCATCTTCATATATTGGAAAAGCGTCCCCGCGGCGGAGGACGCCGCCAGCGCATCAGACGAAATATGCCCGAAGATGGCGGTCTGGATAGCGACAGAAGCGCTGAAGAGCACGCCGGCCACGACGCAGGGCACGCTGACCTTTATATAGGACTTCATTATTGAGGCATCGTACACGAACATGGACTTAATGTCATATTCTATCAAGAATGATTTCCCGCCGTCGTGATGCCCCTTGAAGAACGGGAAATGCCCTTTCATGCAATAATATATGATAATTGCGAATTCTACAAGCCTTGCGGTTATCGTACCGACTGCGGCGCCCCTTATCCCCATGCGAGGGAGGCCGAAATGTCCGAAGATTAGGCTGTAATTTATGCACACATTCAGCACCAGCGTGACGATGGCCGTCTTGAAAGCGATGCTCACGGCCTTTTGGCTCCGAAGCGAGGCTAAGAGCAGGTTCGATATTATGAAAGGGAGATAGGTGAACCTTATTATTTCAATATAGCTCCTCCCCTCCTCTATGATATTGGGATCCTTCGTGAAGAGAGCCACTGCCTGTCCCGGGAAAATCGAGAGCGCCAGCGTGAGCAGGACTCCCACCGCCGCGCCTATGGCCAGAGCCATGCCATAGAGCTTCTGGGTCTCCTTCAATTTATTATGTCCGATATATTGCCCCGCAAGGATCACCATTCCCTCTCCAAGCCCCATTATGGTGAATTGCTGGAGGATATACTGAATCTGATTGACCGCGGCGGCTGCCGAGAGCGAGGTCTGGCTGAAAGAGCCAAGCATCACGTTATCCGCTACGTTCACGCTGTAGGTGATTACATTCTGCAGCACGAGGAAGCCCATCATTGAGAAGAATTGGGCATAGAAATCCTTGTCGGCGCAAAATAATGAAGTTTTCTGCTTTACTGCCTGATTATCCACTGCTGTCACTCCGCCAAATAACTAATTCTGACCCTCAGAGGGTCAAAGTCCTTTCATTATACTTGATTGATATCTGTCTGTAAATATGGGTTACGATCCACAGTCAGCTTTTTGGCTGTTATTGCTTTTAAATGCCATCAGCAGAACTTTTTCCAGCCCTATGGCTGCACGAAAAAACAAGCAGTCCAAAGCGGCGGACAGTGGAGTGCAAAGCGCTCACTTTGCGAGCCTTTTTTTGGGGCAGAAATTCCTTACGGCATTTCCAACCGTTCAGGCAGAACTTTTTAGTAGACTTTTTAGAATACACATGGTATAATGTAGAAAACTTTATGTATTGTTTCCATCCCTTGGGGCTTTAAAGGTCTGCCATTTTTTCGGCAGGCCCTGACCCTGCTTCGAGGGCTCATTTCAGAGGTTCCATCATGAAAGTCAAAAACAGCATTGCAAAGAAGATTCTCGCAGCCGTATTGATTCTGAATTTCCTGTCTACAACCGTCCTTTGTGTCCTGATTTATAATAAAGTAAATAAGGATCTCGTGGGCTTCGGCACCCATTCCGCCCTTGCGAGCGCAAGGATGGGAGTCTCCCTGGTGGATTTCTGGCTCCTGCAGGGCGTGGCGCCGGGAGGGGAGAATGCTTATGCCTACAAGTCCATGTGCGAGACCCTAGGGAATTCCAAGAGCGAGGGCACGGTCAAGAATATTTATATCATAAAAGAAATTGATGGGCAATATTGCTACTTGGTGGACGGAGCCGATGAAGGCGACAGGGAGCCGATCGGCACTCCGGTCAGCGACTATATGAAGAAAGGCATTGCGGAGGCTTTGGAGTCATCGAACGGATATGCCGAAGAATTCATAGATACCTCGGAGGGAAGTCCCATAATCACCGCTTATTATCCGATCACGAATCCTGCAAGCGGCATCAATGAATACGTGGTGGGCGTGGATTACGATGCGTCAAGGATAAGTCTAAGCTTAATGACTATCCTCACCACAACCATCACTATCGGAGTCATTATGCTGATTCTGGTTTCCGTGGTCATGATCCTCGTCGTGAAGAAGATTACCAGCAATCTGGGGATCATCAACAAGAAAATCGAGGATCTGGTCGGCAACGGCGGCGACCTCACGAACCGTCTCACTGTGAATACCACCGACGAAGCCGGGGTCATCGCTTATAATATCAACGCTCTCCTGGCCTATATCCAGGAAATTATCCAGCATATCTCGGATGCCTCCCAGGAGCTCACCTCTTCCGCAGCGCAGTCCTTGGAGTCCGCTGAAAAGGCCTCTGGAGAGGTGGAGAATGTATCAGCGAATTCCGAGGAGATTTCGGCTGCGATGCAGGAGACTTCCGCCAATATAACCCATATTGATGATAACATAGCGGACATGAAGAATGCGGTGGATGCGATGCTGAAGAAGCTGGACAGCGGGACCGCGCTGGCGAATAGGATCAGGAACGAGGCCTCAGAGATCGTGGCCAGCTCCGATAAGGAGAAGTCCGCTGCGGCTGCGGCCACGGAAATGATGTCTATGAATCTCACCCAGCGCATGGAAGAGGCGAAGGCCGTGGACAATATCACGAAGCTCACCGACAGCATCCTCGAGATTTCGAGCAAGACGAATCTTCTGTCACTCAATGCCAGCATAGAAGCAGCGAGGGCCGGGGAGGCAGGAAGAGGCTTTGCGGTCGTGGCCGGGGAAATATCGAAGCTCGCCGACAATTCCTCTCATGTCGCCACTGAGATCCAGAAGATAGCGACGAACGTCATTGATTCCGTGGATGCCCTCACTCAGGAAGCCAGGAAGATGCTGGATTTCGTGCAGGAAAAGACCATGAACGGATATAATGCCCTGAGCGAGACAGGAGAGAATTACAGGAATAATACGGAGGAATTCGCTTCGATGATGGCTGACCTGGATTCGCAGATCAGGACTTTCTCCACGAACATGGATAAGGTCGGCGCTGCCGTGAACGCCGTTTCGACGGCCGCCGAGGAGAGCGCCGGCGGCATCACTCAGGTCGCGGAGGCTTCCACCACCATCGCGGACATGATGAACGTGAACCGCGAACAGTCCGAGACCAATACCAATATCGCAGAACGGCTGGGAGCTGAGGTGGCGAAATTCAAGATTTGATCCAGAATAGTTATCCAAAAACAAGAGGACAGGCTTTTGCCAGCCTGTCCTTCTCTTAATTATATTGCCTATCTCCGCTCTCTTCTCTTAAGTTCTTCGTCAGAGAGGAAAAGGTTATATAGCATCATCTCAAATATCTTATTTGAAACCCTGACTGTGTTATTATCGTTCCTTATCAAGCCATACATTTGCATTTACAGAATGTCATCTCGCTGTATATTATAGACAATCTTTTCCCCTTCCATCAAAAGTCCGCGAATAGAGGCTTTCAGTTCCGGGTAATTATTTAGATTTTTAGTCAATCCGGGTGGTTTCCGTCAAATACGGGATTGGCAACCGCCACCCACCTATCCGGATAAGCCTCCGCCATCTCATCCCAGGTCATATGCTTATTCACGGATGTCATATATCTTGTCTCCTTCCAATATCATATCCCGCCACGCATCATGCCCCATATCACGGCAACGATGATAGATATGCCGTCTGGCTGAAACTATTCTTTCCTCATTGTCATAGTCAAAATCCGGACTTATGCTACATTGTCGGTGAATATTTCGCCAGTATCTATGTTCTCTGCGATATCTGTGATTGAGATATCTATTGTATCCCAATCATCCGGGCTATTCCCTACATCGGCTAAAAAATCTTTTTCACTAAATATTTCTACAACCGTAGCCTTCGTACCGTCTTTAAGCACGACTCTGTCATATTGTCTTATCCTCATGCCCCGATCTCCTTTTTGTCACATAAGCTGTAGTCAATGAATACTCTAGACTTCCAAACAGTCGAATCCATCCAGTACATACGTTTGCTTTTTTTCCATTAATGCCATTTATATCCATTATTATTTCAAATTTTTCCCCATATTGATTAAATCCTTTTGACACTAGTCGATCTACTCCGAAACCATCCTCTATCTGCTTTATTAATTCGGAGCAATTGCTTGAAGTATATCCTAAAGCCACTTTAAATGCTTTTGCTTTATCTGCCTGTTTATCAAAATCTAAAGCATAATTTGTAAATTTTATCTATCTTTTATACCTCGCAAGTAAAATTTATCGATCAATCGCTATAATACACTTCTCCCCACTATAAGCGTGCTAGTGCTGACACATTTTTAATAATTATGATAGAATCATCTATTTCCCGGACGAATGTATGTTTTACTTGAGCAATATTTCCCTTACACATTATACATTTCATAAATTGATAACCCTTTTCTCTTTCTGTTGCCTCTGCGCTCGCATGAAATCCTTGACCCGCCTGACCTCTGCCTCTGTATTGCTAAAGTCAGGTTTTGGCGTTTCCAGTATCTGGTCAATAATCCTTTTACCCAAATCTAATGGCAGATCTGTCATGGAAGGCTTTCCTATTCTAGGTCCATCCACTGTCATGCTTCTAACCATGCCTGCTTCCTCCTTAATGAAATTACAG
>JAGBNY010000033.1 GCA_017634175.1 Lachnospiraceae bacterium | reverse complement strand
GTCCTGCGGACTCAATCGTGAGTCCAACCACATTGACGACCTTACCTAGTTTCCTATAGAAACAAAGCTCCTTGCATTTATTGTATTTTTCAAAATTAATGGGATTTAGAACCATGGATCAAAACCATTCGGGCAGGGCTGGTGCTTAGGATCTGTGCAAAAACAGCTTTGCATCTTGTAAAGTTATTTCTGCACAGCTCCTTAAAAACATCAATGTGAATATGACAATAATTTAAGCTGCCTCTTCAAGCCAGAAAGCTGTGTCTCCAGCGAGCAATCAAAGATGCCATTACCAGTCTCAATGAAGCATTGGTTTCGCTTCAATGAGATATCCTCTACTATCTCTGCGTTTTCTGCACCGGAAATCCCGGATAGAAGCTCCTTCCTTTGCATGGAGACAAAGCCGTAATCATCCCTGGAAACATGAATAATGAATGCCTCGCTGGAATCCACTGTACGCACGGCATCCTGTATTAGATAGAAAATCACCTGTTTATCGTCATCAAATCGTACATGAAAAATATGTTCATAAATACCCGTCAAAGTATCTATGAACATAGGCTCCAATTCTTCGCATTTCTTATCAAATTCTATTCTTAAGGCATTTTCATGCTCTTCCAGCTCCTGTTTTTTCTGTTCGAACTCAGAAACGGCCTCATTATAGCCCTGCTCATAGCCCTCATTATGCCCCTCCGTAGAGGCTGCCGCCTTTATCCTCTGAGCCTCATCCCTTGCCTCCGATAAAATCCTATCCGCCTCCGCGCTTGCATTGGCTAGTATCTGATCCGCCTGAGCATTGGCATCCACCAATATGTCCGCAGGATCCGCAGACTCCGGCTCCTCAGCCGGGTCCGCCTGTGTCTCACTCTCTCCAGTAAGCCGGCCTAGCACGTCATCCGTCAAATCCTCTGCCCTGAGCCCGGCAGTAAATCCATCCGAATCCGCTCCCCCGCTCAGGCTTCGATATAAATACTCAATCCTCTCTGCGATTCGCTTATTTGAATCAATGACCTTTTTTTGAGACTCTCTATCTTGGCTGAAGTAACCATTCTTGAAAATATTAGGCAATTATCTCGTCTCCTCCGCCTCTGGAAATGACAATCTCTCCTGCCTCCTCCAGCTTCCTTATGACATTGACTATCTTCTGCTGCGCCTCTTCCACGTCCTTCATACGCACCGGCCCCATGAAGTCCATGTCTTCCTTTATCATGGCTGCCAAACGCTTTGAAAGATTCTTGAAAATTGCGCCCTGCACTTCCTCATTGGAACCTTTGAGGGATAGAGACAAGTCCGCATTATCGACCTCACGCAGCACTCTCTGAATCGCACGGTCGTCCAGGAGCAGGATATCTTCGAATACGAACATCTTCTTCCTGATCTCGTCTGCAAGCTCCGGCTCGTCGATTTCCAAGGTCTCCATGATGTGCTTCTCTGTGCCCCTGTCCACAGTATTCAAAATCTCGACCACGGCATCTACGCCGCCGACGATAGTAAAGTCCTGATTGGCAAGGGACGCAAGCTTCGTTTCCAATGCCTTCTCCACCTCCTTGATAACATCCGGCGAAGTCCTGTCCATCAAGGCAATACGCCTCGCAACATCCGACTGCCTGTCCGGAGGCAAGGCTCCTATGATTTGAGCCGCCTGACCAGGCGAAAGATAAGAAAGTATCAAGGCTATGGTCTGAGGGTGCTCATCCTGGATGAAGTTCAATAACTGCGAAGGGTCTGTCTTACGGACAAATTCAAAAGGCTTGACCTGAAGAGAAGCAGTAAGCCTTGAAATGACGTCCGTAGCCTTTTCCGAGCCAAGAGCCTGCTCCAAGAGCTCCTTCGCATAGCCAATGCCGCCCTCTGCAATATATTGCTGCGCCAAACAAATCTGATAGAACTCGTTTATCACGCCCTCTTTTATCTGAGGAGTGATAGAACGGGTATTTGCTATCTCCAAGGTCAATTCTTCTATTTCATCATCTTTCAGATGCTTAAAGACCTTTGATGATTTCTCTGGTCCCAGGGCAATCAAAAGGACAGCCGCCTTTTGTATGCCGGACATGCCAGCCGTAGGATTCTTTCCCCCTGTGGAAAAAGCTGGTGCCGGTGCTCCACCGCCATCATTCATTTGTGCTGGCACTTGCGGATCTGCCGGCATGTCATCCCTCCATTAATTAATTACCAATCCTCAGAGAGCCAGTTGCGTAAGAGATTTGCAACGGCTTCCGGATTTTCGTCCACGAATTTCTCTATAAGTAACCTGGCTTCGGATTTCTCATCCATTTCTATATCATCCAATGCAGCGCTTTGCGAACTTTGCAGGAGATTATCCAGCGAAAGCTCCTGTTCCTGCTGCTCGCCCTCTCTCCTCTCTGCTCTCATGCTCCTTATGACGACAAAGGCTAAAAGCCCAAGGATCAAGAGGATAAGGAGCACCATGAGGATATTCTGCCAGGAGAGGATGCCATTTCCCTCGTCCTCGACAAAAACAGGCTCGTTATATGCAACTATCTGGATATTCGCTACAGGAATCCCCGTGGCTCTCGAAACCACTCCTATGACATCCTGATCGACCTCCGCCTTAGTCCTCTCGCTATTTGCGGCCTTGAATTCCGCAAAGGTAGTCCCATCCAAAAGACCGGTCTCCCGCATCAGGGCCTCATTGTAAATCGTATATTTTATGGCCGTGATACCGATGGATGAGGTATCATAATTGATGTTTCCCCCTCCGGCCTTTGTCTGAGTGATCCTTTCATCCGGAAGATAGTCCAGAGAGGTCTCATCAGTGGTAGTTGTTGAATTTTCATTATCGGCATAGACATAGGTATTGTCACCGTTCGTATCCGTGCCGGGCACCTGGCCGCCGGTATTCTCCGCAGTCTGGCTATAAGTGTCCTGATGCGAAAGCACGCCCTGATCCTGCCCCTCGGGAGCCCTATAGGTATGCTCAGTAGTATCAGTATTCGACCAATCAATATTGAGATTCGGCACCACCTGGACATTGTCATAAATCTTTGAGCCAACCAGGGCATTGCGAATCGCGCTTTTTACGATATCATCATACTTTGTCTTGAAAGAGAGCCTGTTGGAAGCACTGCCTGCAGAAGAGGCGTCATTTTCCCCGGTAAAGAGCATCCGGCCCTCAGTGTCCATGATTACGATATTCGCCGTAGAATCATTGCCAATGGCTGTAGCAACAAACCTGGCTATCCCAGACGCCACGTCATCCGTCATCTCGTCATTATTCTTGACCTTCAGCATGACCGATGCGTAGGACTCTTTCTTCTGATCCAGGAGAGTACCCGTATCCTCCGGGATACTGAGATTCACCGTCGCATGGGCTATATTGTCCTGAGTCTCCAAGTCCTGAGCGATATGACTTTGCAGATACATCTTGTATCTCTTCTCTTTATCCGCCTCAGTAGTAGAGAATCCGCCGCTGAAAATCTTCTCAGGGTCATATCCTTCCGCAGGGATATCGTTTGCGCCCAGCATTATCGTAGCATCTGAATACTGCCTGCGGTTTATCTCTATGGTGAGACCATCGTCCTTGATCCGATAGTCCATGGTCCCATCCTCATCCAAGATGGCCCGGACCTCGGAGGTCTCTTTCGGGGTCTCGCAGATCACGAGTGTGCGGTATTGAGGAACGGACAGTGCCCATACAAAAATGCTGATTCCGATGATCACCGCCGCTGCAACAGAGATAATTAGGGTCTTTTGCTTAACTGTGAATTTATCCCACCATTCTTTCAATCTGGTGAGAAGCCTTCTCAATCTGTCCTGCATTTAGCGAACTAAGCTCCTTCGCAACAATTGGAACAAGTAACACGCAAGCATTCTACCTGCATCGTTGAAGCGCCTTCGGAGCTTTCAACCGTACAAATAGCAAACGTTACTTTTTAAATCTGAATCTGCATGATCTCCCTGTATGCTTCGATAAATCTGTCCCTTAAAAGGGTCGTATATTGAATCGATGCATTTGCCTTTGCCTGAGCAATCGCAAGATCATGAGTGTTTTCCGTAAGTCCAAGCGCAAGCTTAATTTCCTCATCCTCCTGTGCCTGGATATAGGAATTAGTCTCATTCACCTGATTCACGGCAGCTTGCAAAAATGCGCCAAATTTGCCCCCATCCCCTCTGCGGAGATTGGAGGTCTGCTCTGCAGCAAGCTTTATATCGCCCGCAGTCACATTATATAACTTAGTAATATCCATATCAGCCCTGTCCTATTGTAAGCCCTTGCTGTGCTATCGCCTTACTGGTACTAAAAGCCGTTGCATTGGCCTCATAAGCCCTGCTGGCATCTATGAGATTCGTCATCTCCGTGATGATATTCACATTAGGATACATCACATATCCATTCTCGTCAGCGTCCGGATGAGCGGGATCATAGACCATGACGTCCGGATCTATCGTATCCTCGTAGACTCCGCCAACCTTCACGCCAAGCGCATTAGTCCTATTGTACTTACTTTGGGACGCAAGAACGCTTGCAAAGCTTGCATGGGGATCATTTTTCTCCACAAAAGTCGTGACCTTCCTGTGATAAGGCCCCCCATTCTTCGTCCTGGTAGTATTGGCATTGGCGATATTTTCAGAAATCAAGTCCATCCTGAATCGCTCTGCCGTGAGTCCGGAAGCATTAATGCTAAAGGTATCGAATACTCCCATAATACGCCCTCCTATTACTTAAGAACTGTAGTAATATTCTTAAACTCTGCGTTCAAGCTCTGTGTGAGTCCATTATAAAGGATATTATTTGACGCGAGCTCCGCACTCTCGGTGTCCACATCCACATTATTCCCGTCAATCCTATAGGAATAATTCGCAGCATCCGTATAGACCCTGCCCTTTAAGCGATCCAACCGCACTGAGCCCACTTTTCTATCCAAGGATTCGAACTTTGAATGTCTCAAAGCTTCTTCTAGATTTGCTGCAAAAGAAACGTCCTGCCTCTTATAGCCAGGAGTATCAATATTGGCGAAATTATTTGCAATCATCTTGTTCCTGAGATAGGAGGCATCAGCAGCCCTGTCCAGGACATTTATATAATCAAAGACATTGGATTGAATCATTTCTCACCCTACCTTAGATGTAAAATTCCAAACTGCAGGCTTGACGCATAAATGGCGTCAAGCCTGCCCCAAAAAGACTCACAAACCTGCGCTTCGTGCTCTACTGTCCGCTTATGCGGACTGTTTGCTCGTTTTTGGGGCAGGTTGTTCGTATGATATATGATTAAATTGCAATTTTACCGCATTAAACCATATATCATAAGTCAACCCTACAATCTTAAAAATTTCACCGCTATAGACAAAACTTTTTCTATTATATAATATTTATCAAAAAAAATCAATAAATATACACAATTTACATTTCAGGATTTCCCATCACATGCTTACATTCCTCATTCGTGCAAACCAGGTTCTTTCCCTTCTCAACCATTAGGGAGGCACATTTGGGACAGGGCAATTTCGACGGACGCTGCCAGCTGGTAAAATCGCAGTCAGGATAGCCTATGCAGCCATAGTACCTGCGTCCTTTACGGGTCATTTTCAGCACAATGTCCTTCCCGCAGATAGGGCAGGCGACGCCGGTTTTCTCATACCAGGGCTTCGTATTCCGGCACTCCGGGAAACCGGGGCAGGCCAGGAATTTTCCATGCGGCCCGAATTTCACCACCATGTTCCGGCCGCATTTCTCGCAGATAATGTCGGTCTTCTCATCTTCAATATTTACCTTCTCTATCTCCTCCTCGGCTTTTTTCACGGCCTCATTCAAATCGGGATAAAAGTCCCTGATGATCTTCTTCCAGGCCATGTTGCCATCTTCCACGTTGTCGAGGAGGCTTTCAAAATTCGCGGTAAAGCCCGTATTAACTATATTGGGGAAGGCATCTTTTAATATATTATCTACTGCAAGTCCGATTTCTGTCACATAAAGATTCTTATTCTCCTTTGTGACATAGTGCCTGGAAAGCAGGGTGGTAATAGTGGGCGCATAAGTGCTGGGACGCCCGACTCCCAGATCCTCCAGCGTCCTCACAAGGGAGGCTTCCGTGAAATGCGCCGGCGGCTTCGTAAAATGCTGCTCATTCGTAAGCTCTCCCAAGGTTAATTCACTCTCTTCAGACAATTCTCCCTTTAAGAGATTTCCATCGGTCTTTTCCTCTGAACCGTCCGTATATACGGACATGAAACCATCAAATTTAAGCTTCGAGGCAGAGGCAGTAAAAAGGTACTTATTCCCGCAGGAAATCTTAACCGACTTCGTGTCATAGACCGCAGCCGCCATCTGGCTCGCCAAGAACCTCTTCCATATGAGCTGATACAGTCTGAATTGCTCCCTCGTCAATTGGTCTTTAATGTCCGATGGATGAATATTCACATCAGTAGGCCTGATTGCCTCGTGGGCATCCTGTATTTTCTTTTCCTCTTTCTTCTTAGAGCCAGCTTCTGCCAAATACGAAGCCCCATAATTTTTTTCTATATAATCCTGTGCATTGGTCTTTGCTTCATCGGACACCCTCACCGAATCCGTCCTCAGATAGGAAATCAGTCCTATGCTCCCCCTGCCTTTTATTTCCACGCCCTCATATAGCTGCTGGGCTATCCTCATGGTCTTCTGAGTCGTGAAAGAAAGCTGATTCGCCGCCTCCTGCTGCATAGTGCTGGTCGTAAATGGCAGGGGCTGCTTCTTTGTCCTCTGACCCTTTTTCACCTCGTGGACGCAGAACTCATTCTTCTTGCAGTACGCAGCTATTTTTTTCGCTTCCTTTTCATTATTAATAGGAAGTTTCTCATTCATAGTCCCATAGAACTTCGCTGAGATAGGCTTTTTTTCAGACTTAACCTTTATTTCGGCATCAATGGTCCAATACTCTTCGGGAATAAAGGCATTTATCTCATCCTCCCTATCGCAGATAAGTCTGAGTGCCACGCTTTGGACTCTTCCGGCCGAGAGACCCCTCTTGACCTTTGCCCAAAGCAGGGGGGAAATCCCATATCCAACTATCCTGTCCAGAACTCGTCTAGCCTGCTGGGCATTCACGAGATTCATGTCAATCCCCCTGGGGGACTTTAGGGAATTTTTCACCGCATTTTTAGTAATCTCATTGAAGGTAATCCTGTCCACCTTCTTCTCAGTCTCTCCCGGGATCAATTTGAGCGCATACATGAGATGCCAGGAAATCGCCTCTCCCTCCCGATCGGGGTCAGTAGCCAGATAAATATGATCCGCCTTCTTCACCTCTTTCCTGATAGATTGGAGCAGCTCGCCCTTTCCTCTTATTGTTATATATTTTGGCTCAAAATCATTTTCAACATCCACGCCCATCTGGCTCTTGGGCAGGTCCCTCACATGTCCCATTGATGCGACTACTGAATAATCGCTCCCAAGAAACTTCTTTATTGTCTTGACCTTTGCAGGCGACTCTACGATTACTAAATTCTTTGCCATTTCAAATATACCCCTACACTTGGTACCTGTAATTGAATAAAACTAACACGGCAATATACTACTTTTGATTTTTCAATGCAAGACTACAACCCATTCCCGTCCTAGAATCAGGCGAGATTTACTGCTTTCAAGCAAGCTTTGAGCAGTAAATCTCACCTGATTCCAGGGCGTTCTGAATAGGGCCTTTATTTTAGTATTTTATCCGTAAGATGGTACTTTTGTCTGCCTATTTCATTTACCAGTCCCAATAATTGTAGTTTTAACAAGATAGAAATAATCCGTTCTCTCGCCACATCCTTTAATTTCCTATCATTTATGATTTCTTCCAAGCCCTTGGGATCAAAATCCAAACAATGGAGCACATCCCTTTCTTCGCTGCTCAACTTCTCTTCAAGATTTTTATTTAAAGAGTCCTTTGTTCTCCCCTTATCTCTAAATATTCCCAATACCTCCAGTACGCTCTCAGGAGAAAGGGCCGGCGCTGCGCCGTCCGCTATCAGGCTGTTGCAGCCCCGGCTCAGCGGGTCATATATCCTGCCAGGGACCGCCAGGATATCCTTTCCCTGCTCTAAGGCATGACTCACCGTTATCTTCGTCCCGGACTTCTCTCTGGCTTCTACCACCAATATGCAGTCCGAAAGAGCGGATATTATTCGGTTTCTTGCCGGAAACCTGAGTTTTTTAGGTGCCGTCCCGACTGGGTACTCAGAAATCAGTCCTCCCGCATCCAAAATTTTCTTAAATATATCAGCGTTTTCCCTTGGATAGATAATGTCCGTTCCACAGCCCAGCACTCCGAAAGAGAAACCGCCGCTCAAAATTGCCTCCCTTTGAGCTGTCCCGTCTATCCCCCTCGCCATTCCGCTTATTATCTGAATCCCGGCCTTTGAGAGCTCCCTTGAAAAGTATCTGGCCACCGATATGCCATAGGCAGAGGCTTCCCTGGCCCCAATAATGGCGACCGAAGGAATCTCCGGATTCGGCAGAGCTCCTTTGACATAGATTCCGGCGGGCGGCATCGGAATATTCTTCAATTTTTCCGGAAAATCCTTGTCAAAAGCTGAAATATATCTCTCTTCACCTGTCCCCATGCCAATACCTCCTGTCAATGCTTCTATAAGCAATCGCCTCCGCTAAATGGTCTGTATTTATCCGATCTGAATGATATAGATCTGCAATGGTACGAGCGCATCTCAAAATCCTATGATAAGCCCTCACAGATAGACCCAGCTTTGAAAAAGCCTCTCTCAAAAGCTCTTCTTCCTTCTCTCCGACCGGGCAGTATCTCTTCAGATCTCCTATCTTCAAATCCGCATTAAACTTGATTTTTGTGCCTTCATACCTCTTTTTTTGTATTTCTACCGCATCCGTCACCCTGCCCCTGATTTCGGCGGAAGTCTCTTCTTCTTCGTCCCGCCTCCGCAAGTCCTCAAAATTGATCTCCTGCGCTTCCACAGAAATATCTATCCTGTCAATTAAGGGCTGGCTGATTTTCGATAAATATTTACGCACCTCCGGCTCCGAGCAGCTGCAGCGGCTTCTGTCCGGATAAAAACCGCATTTACAGGGATTCATGGCCGCCGCAAATAAGAAATCAGCCGGAAAGGTGCAGCTTCCCGCTGCCCTCGAAATATGTATCTCCTTATCCTCCATGGGCTGTCTCAGGATTTCCAGGGCCCCCCTGGTAAATTCGGGCAGCTCATCCAGAAAGAGCACTCCCCTATGGGACATGCTTACGGCTCCTGGCCGCGGTTTTGAGCCTCCTCCCGCTAAGGCCTGGGCAGTCACGGTATGATGAGGGTTTACAAAGGGACGCTGAAGCACCAGTCCCTCTGGACCCAAGGCCCCAGCCACGCTGTAAATCCTGGATATCTCAAGGCATTCGTCCTCTGATAGCTCAGGTAAAATAGAAGGAATACATTTTGCAGCCATGGTCTTCCCGCTGCCTGGCGGACCGATAATCAGGATATTGTGCATCCCGGATACCGCTACCTCTATCCCCCTCTTCAAGGCCTTCTGCCCCCTTATATTCGAAAAATCGGACTCATACTCGCGGCTTTGCCGCAATAGCTGCCTTACGGACATCTGAGAAGGCATTATTTCCTGATTCCCCGAGAGATATTCTGCGGCCTCTGCCAGATTTTTAACCCCGATCACCTCTATTTCGCTCGCCGCTCCCCCCTCTTCCCTGTTCGCATAGGGCACAATGAATCTCTTAAACCCCTTGTCCCTGGCATACATTACCATTGGCAGGACTCCATTGATTCCGATTACATCCCCTGAAAGGGACAGTTCCCCGGCCATGCAAACAGACCCAATCCCCTCTTCTGGAATAAGTCCCATTGCCTGTATCAAAGATATGGCCACGGGCAGGTCGAAGGCCGAGCCGCTCTTCTTAATGTCCGCAGGGGAAAGATTCACCGTTATCCTTTTGGGCGGGATCAAGAAGCCGCTGTTTCTAAGAGCTGTCTTTATCCTCTCCTTTGACTCCTTCACCTCGCCTGCTAAAAAGCCAACCATTTCGAGAATTGGCAGCCCGCCGTCAGAAATATCGGTCTCGGCACGGACCAGCTTCGCATCCATGCCGTTCAAAGCAACAGTATTTATGCTGCTGAACATTATTCACCTCACTTTTCTCATCAATAAGATAATCCGCATAAACGGACTTTAAAGATATATTGTCGAAAATCTAAAAAAGGAATTAATGGCTGAACAGCCAGAAAAAAAGAAGCAATGGCAAGAAAACCATTGCTTCTAAACTATATGAAATAATATAAGAAATGTCAATAAATCCTATTATCTGCTAAATTTATTAAAGCTCTGATAAGATAATACCCTTTTCTTTCAAGGCCTTAAGAGAGGACTCCATAGAAAACATGCCCTCACTCCTCCCATTCTCGATTATCGAATCGAGATCCGAGAATCGCCCATTCCTAATGGCTTCCCTCCCCTGGCTATTCGCAATAAAAAGCTCGCAGACAGGCAGGACCTTATGCGCATGGCACT
>JAGBNY010000032.1 GCA_017634175.1 Lachnospiraceae bacterium | reverse complement strand
GCTGATTTTCTGATGCTCGGACTGCTTATCTGTCAGATAACTCTGGTACCCATCAATGAAGTCCTTAGAAATGACCTCGCTTGAAGCTTCATTGACTGGGCTTTGGGCCACTCATAGATTTTCGGCGTCGCTTTTCTCCATTAAAATAAGAAGCTTCTCATAATAAGACAAGATCAAATCCGACGAATCGAAGACCTCGTGATGGGTCTCGTAGTTCAAGTCGCTATTCCCGTCATCCGTCCCAAACTCGGTATATCCCCTCATTGAACGAACCCTTTCAAAGGTCTCTATATTGGAAGAAAAATTTCCCCGGAAGGAGGCCTTCATCAGGGGATCCATGTATTTATTTGGGAGACGCAGCTTGAAGGATAGGATGTCCGATATAAAGCCCCTGTAATTCAGGACCTCGTTGCCCCCCTGGCGGATCGCGCTTATCTCCACAGCGGCAAGCTCGGGCACCGTCAAATAATTGAAGAAGAGGGTCTGCTGCCAATTGTCGATCTCGCATAGATGATAGGGGGCGAAGATCAGGACAATGCTTTCGGGCGGCTCATGGCGTTCAAGGTAATTCTTCAGTGCATGGTACATCTCAATGGCAGTGGAACCGCCGATCGCTATATTATAGGAACCCTCTTCTGGAATGAGGCTGGATTTTGCCCTGGAATCCCCTACGATGAGGGTCTTTACCGGGCCGCTCTCTGTATTTACATAGTCTTTCTCTTCCTGCCAAAGTGAGTACTCAGTCGCCATGAAATACATGGGGAAATTCAAGGCATAGACTGAGAGGGCTATGAGCGGGATAGATAGTAATAGAAAATTACGAATTAGTCTCTTTAGCATAGTTCGGGTCAGAATTTAAAATATATGAATTCAGCGGCTCCGATATTGGCGCTGAATAGGATCATTATCGTCAAGAGGTAATAAACCGACCATCTGCATGCCGCGCTCTTAGATAGGATTAAGGCCGCAGCGTCCCCTTCCCTGTAATCCAATAGATCGTATATAAATAGAAGGGAGAGCGAGAAAATGAGGATCAGCATATTCTTGACCCCGAGCCCTATTGAAAAAATTGGAAGGCGCAGGATGTCGGCAGGGTTCATCTTCGTGAGGATTATCCCATAGACCTCTGCGGCAGTCGCTAGATCCGGCGTCTTGAAGAAAATAAGGCTCAGCATGAATAGCAGCACCGTCAAGGCTATTCTCAGGGGAGTGATGATAGCCCTGTAGATAGGTCTTTTAGGCGAGAGGCTTTCTGCGCTATCCTTGCTTGTGGCCAGTGCCTGCATTGAGGGTTTCCTGGGGGACTTTTTGGGGGAGACCATGTCCTCGATTACGACAAAGAGTCCTGATAAAAAGCCCCAGATAGGGAAATTGAGCCCGGCGCCGTGCCAGATGCCTGAGACCGTGAATACGATCAGGGTATTCAGCCATTTTCGGGCTCTGCCGTGCCTGCTGCCGCCCAAAGGGATGTAGATATAGTCCCTAAGAAAGGAGTTCAAGCTCATGTGCCAGCGCCTCCATAATTCCGTGCTGGACTTGGAGAAGAAGGGCTGTTCAAAGTTCTCCCGAAGCTTGAAGCCCATGACGTATGCGGATCCTATGGCGAGATTGGAGTAGCTGGCAAAGTCGCAATAAATCTGCAGCGCGAAGAGGAAGATCGCAAAGAGCATCTCTGCCCCGTTCGCGTGCGCCCTATTGTCAAAGATGAAGTTTACCGCTATCTCCAGCCTGGATGCAATGACGAGCTTCATGAAGTAGCCTATCAGCATCCTGAATAGGCCATGGCGGATCCGCCCATAATCGGGTGAATGGGGCCGATCGAATTGGGGCAGCAGTTCATAAGCCCTGTTTATGGGTCCCGATAGTAGCTGGGGGAAGAAGGACACAAAGAGCGAGTACTTAAGGAGGGATTTCTCCGCCGGTGTCCTCCCTTTATATACATCTGCGATATATCCGATTGTTTGGAAGCAGAAGAAGGATATTCCCACAGGCAGCGCAAGGCTCTTAAGAGCCCCTTGGCTTAAAAGGGGCAGCAAAAACCCTGAGTACTTGAAGAAAAGCAGCATCCCGGCATCCGCGGCAATGACAGCCGCAAGAATGACCCTCTTCTTAGCGCGGCTAACAGAATCTCTGCTTATGAGCCTGGCACCGAGGAAGGTCGAAAGAATCGAGAAAATAAGCAGCAGTGAGTAGGCAGGCTCATTATACATATAATATAGGAAGCTTGCGGTCAGGAGCCAGGGGTTCTTCAATTTTGACGGCAAAATAAAATAAAGCGCCGCTGCCAAAGGGAAAAATATTGCGAAAGCGATCGAGTTGAAAATCATTGAGCTATTTTATGAAAGGCGCAGCGTTTTGTCAATGGATTTAATTTCTTGTTTTAAGGAACGGAGTGGAGTATTATTAAGGGGTTTTGGAAAAGGAGGCGAATGAATGTCGGGCAAGGGGATTTTTAAGGAGATTACCGAATGGGTGGTGGTGATTGGGACAGCCATCCTGATCTCCCTCTTTATTGATAATGTGATAATCGTGAATGCTACGGTCCCTTCCTCGTCCATGGAAAAGACCATTATGACAAATGACCGGATAATCGGTCTCAGATTCGCCTATATAAAGGACGATCCTGAGAGGGGAGACATCATTATATTCAAGTATCCTGACGATGAGAGCATACTCTACATCAAGAGGATAATAGGGATGCCGGGAGAGACCGTCGAGATCCGGAACGGAGTGGTCGAGATAGATGGGGAGCCTTTGGACGAGCCCTATCTTACGGTGCATACGGAAGGGACCTGGGGGCCATATGAGGTGCCGGAGGGTCATTACTTCATGATGGGGGACAATAGGAATAACAGCGCGGATTCCAGGTATTGGCAGAATACCTACCTGGAAAGGGAGAAGATCGTCGGCAAGGCCGTCATCCGTTATTTCCCCTCAATAAAGAAGCTGGAATAGGAGGAAATCATGATATCTAAGAAGATGGAGGGCCTGGTTCGGAATAATTCAGTTATCAGGCAGATGTTTGAGGAAGGCCAGAGGATGGCGCAGGAATTCGGGGCAGAGAATGTCTATGATTTCTCGCTCGGGAATCCGAATGTGCCGGCCCCTGAAAAGGTCAAGGAGTCCATTATAAGGCTCGCTAGTGAGGAGAATCCCTTGAAGCTGCATGGCTATATGTCGAATGCGGGATTTCCTGAAGTTCGCCGCAGGATCGCTGATTCTTTGAATAAGAGATTTGGAACGGCCTTTGACGAGAATAACATAATGATGACTGTCGGGGCAGCGGGAGGCTTGAATTGCGCTTTGAGGGCGATTTTGAATCCCGGGGATGAAGTCCTGTCTTTCGTGCCTTATTTTCTGGAATATAGGAACTATGTGAATAACTTCGATGGGAAGCTTGTCGAGGTGGGGACGACTCCTGAAACCTTCATGCCTGATCTAGCTGACCTGGAGCGCAAAATTGGTCCTAAGACCCGTGCCCTCATCATCAATAATCCCAATAATCCGACCGGGGTCGTGTATTCAGAAGAGGTGATAAGGGCGGTTTCCGGGATTTTGGAAAAGGCCCAGGAAAAGTACGGCTCGGAAATCTTCATCATCTCTGATGAACCCTATAGGGAGCTCGTATATTCGGATAAGGAAGTGCCCTTTATCACAAAGTATTACAAGAATACTCTCGTGGGATACTCCTATTCCAAGAGCCTGTCCCTGCCCGGCGAAAGGATAGGGTACCTAGTGGTGCCTTATGAGGCCGCAGGATATGAGGAACTCTTTGCCGCTGTCACTATTGCGAACCGGGTTATGGGCTTCGTGAATGCCCCATCCCTCATGCAGCTAGTGATAGGGGACTGCGTGGACGAAAAGGCGGACATTGATTTTTATAGGAAGAATAGGGATATGATCTATGACGCTCTTACTTCCTATGGCTTTACCTGCGTGAAGCCGGAAGGCGCTTTCTACCTATTCCTGAAGAGCCCGATAGAAGACGAGAGGGAATTCGTGGCACAGGCAAAGGAGGAACACATCCTTTTGGTGCCGGGTTCCTCCTTTAGCTGCAAAGGCTATGTGAGGCTGGCTTATTGCGTGTCCCATGAAATGATCTCGAGATCGCTTCCGGCATTCAAACGACTTGCGGAGAAATTATTATGAGTCTTAATGATATGATGGCGGGCTTAGAACCTTCGAGGCAGGGGGGGCTTTTCGACGGGATAAGGAAGGTGGTCCCCTATACGCCTGGAGAACAGCCAAAGGGACTTGATAGGATAATTAAGCTGAATACCAATGAATGTCCCTATTCCCCATCGCCTAGGGTAATGGAGGTCCTGGCAGGCATCGACGGGGATCTGCTCCGTCGCTACCCCTCGCCTGATAATGAGCCCTTACTATCCGCTCTTTCGGAGTACTATGGACTGGATAAAAAGATGATCTTCACCGGAGTCGGGTCCGATGACGTCCTGTCAATGTGCTTCCTCACCTTCTTTAATAGTGGAAGACCTGTTCTCTTCCCTGATATCACTTATTCTTTCTATGATGTCTGGGCCGACGTCTATCGTCTGCCTTATAAGACCTTGATCTTGGATGATGATTTCAGGATAGATCCAACGGATTATTCCGTCTCGAATGGCGGGATTGTCATTGCGAATCCCAATGCGCCTACCGGTGTCTCCCTTGATTTGGACAAGATTGAATATATTGTATCCCATTCAAGGGATTCTGTTGTAATCGTTGATGAAGCATATATCGATTTTGGCGGTGAGAGCGCCCTGCCCTTGCTGGAGCGGCATGAGAATTTGATCGTGGTCCGCACCATGTCCAAGTCCAGGGCCTTGGCGGGGCTCCGGGTGGGCTATGCCTTCGGGAATGAGAGACTTATCAAGTACTTATGCGATGTGAAATTCTCTGTCAATTCCTATACATTGAGCCACCCTGCGATCAGGGGGGCCGTTGCGGCATTGGAAGATGATGAATATTTCAAGAGTGTCATAGGGCGGATTCAATCGACCAGAAAGGCAGCGGAAGAGGCCTTATCGAGCATGGGCTTTGTATTCAATGAGTCTAAGGCGAATTTCATTTTTGTGAAGCATGAGAGGATGGACGGAGCCACCCTTTATGAAGCCTTGAGGGAGAGGGGGATTTTCGTCAGGCACTTCAATAAGGAAAGGATTTCAGATTATCTGAGAATTACGATTGGGACAGATGAGGAAATGGATTCTCTTTTTTCTGCGCTGAAAGAGATCTTGCCCTAATCTCATGGATAAAAGCTATCCGGTAAATGGTGCAGCAATATTCAAATGTTAATAGAATTCTTTAAGGGACGGGGATGGATTTTTTTCATCCTCGTCGTCTGTTTAATTTTATCTGATATTCGTGCGAGAACGGCTCTGGCTGACGAGCTATCCGATGGGCTTTCGGATGAAATTTCTGAAACGCTTTCTGATACGGTTTCTTCGGGGGTGGTCTTGGAGGGAGATGGAAGGGAAATCTATCTCATATCGACGGCTCAGGATCTGTGTTCTTTATCCAAAATGAGCAGCGATGAGAGGGCGACTCTCGGGAAACGCTTTATTCTGGAAAATGACATAGATTTGACTGACGCTTCCTTGGAATTCCTTCCTATATCTATATTTTCGGGAGAACTGGACGGAGGTGGCCATGAAATCAAGGGGCTGTCCATAAGCGGCAACGGCCGCAACCTGGGCTTCATACGTTTTATTGGCGCTTGCGGTTCTGTGAGCAATTTAAGTCTGTCCGGCAGCGTTTCCATGAATGATTCTTTAGAGAACGCAGGGGGAATAGCCGGAGTAAATGCCGGCAGGATAGAGAATTGCGCTTTTTCGGGTACTGTCTTTGGAGCATTGAATACAGGCGGGATTGCGGGGAAGAATCTGATCTCTGCAAATATCATTGATTGTACTTCTGAAGCTCGGGTGATTGGGAAAGAAAAGACTGGCGGAATAGCAGGGCTGAATCAGGGAGAGATTTGGGACTCGATAAATAATGGAGGCATAAATTCTGAGAAAGAGGGCATAGCGGAATTATTTTTGAGAAATAAGGCCGAGGGCGATGAGGGCCTGAAGAATATTGAAGCTCTTTGGACTCAGGACGCTTCCAGGATGATGGGTACCGGCGGAATCGCCGGAGAGAACGAGGGGCGGATAAGGGATTGCCTGAATAAAGGGCAGGTCGGATATAAGAGAGTGGGATTTGAAACCGGCGGGATAACCGGCTATGAGAGAGGGATAAATTTTTCGAATACCAATGAAGGGGCTGTTTTCGGAAGAAAAAATGCGGGCGGCATAGTTGGTCTCTTTGAGCCTTACGCAGTAAATGCCTTTGAAAGGGATTCAGCGGACGAGGTAAGGGACAATTTGACGAAGCTCACCCAAGATATTGATGCCCTACATTCGGCAGTCAAGGTTCAGGACGATATTGAGCAGGGCGCGATTCATAAGGTCAGGTTGGCTTTGGATTTTTTGAGGGCTTCTATCAAGGCATATAAGGAGTACTTTCAAGGCAGGAATGACTCAATAGAGGCGGATGTCCGGGCTCAGATGGACAGGATAAGAGGAGTGCGGGATTCGTTGGACTTTGAGTCTGATAAGAAGGTGGCAGAAGCATTGTCGGGACTAAGGGGCGACATTGACACTACCTTGAATATCGTGGATGCCTTTGAAGAGGCGGCGGGAAAAGGCGTGGATATAGATATGACGAATTACCTGGGGAGGGGCTCCGCTGCCGCAAGGGACATCTTTTCGCAGATAGACACTCTCCTAAAGGAATCCTCTGAGATAGAGGACGAGGGAGAAGAATACGGCAACGGACTGAGCAATATAAGGGATTTATATGGGTCTCTATATGAATACTTGACTGCTGCTGAAGAGAGCTATAAAGAGGACTTGCGGAAAGCGGACGACGATTTGGATGCGCAGATTGGCAATATCCATACTGAAGTGGGGCAGGTCTTGGATCTCTTGAAGGGAGCTAGCGGGGTCGTGAGGGACAATACCGGGATTCTTATAGAAACATTGGAGAGATTGAACGCCTCGATGGACAGTACCTTTGATGAAGCTGTAGCGGATATTTCAAAGATAAGAGAGAGGAATGCCCTGGAGGGAGGGGACGTAGACCTTTTCGAGGATGTCTCGGATTCTGACGAGGTAAGAAATGCAGGAGGGACGGGACTTTTGCCCGGAGTCCTTTATGGAGGCCGCAATAAAGGGCTCGTATATGCTGAATATAATGCAGGTGGGATAGCTGGCATTATTGATATCCTGAGCAGCAGAGATTCTGATTTCAAGGTCGTTTCAATGGGACAGATAAGCATGAAATATAGGAGAGAAAAGTGCGCAAGCTTGCTCTCCTGTAGGAATGACGGGGATATCCATGGAGAGCAGGACTATATAGGCGGAATAGTCGGGAGAGCGGTCTATGGCGCAATTATCTCTTCCAATAGTTTTGGGAATGTCTATTCTGAAAATGGCAGCTACGTGGGAGGCATAGCCGGGAGAAGCGGCTTTGTACTTAGAGACAATGCTTCAATGGGACTCATTGCGGGAGATTCCTATGTCGGCGGGATAGCGGGGGCAGGAAAAGAAATCCATGACAATTTGTCCTATGTACGAATCGAAGCAAAGGAGAATTCTGGCTCGATTGCGGGAGGGCGAGAGAGCGACTCGAATTTTTCGGGGAACTTTTTTCTATCTTCTGGACTTGGGGCGGTCAATGGCGTGACGAGTGGAAGAGAGGCCAGGGAATTGACACGAGATCAAATGATGGCACTTCCAAATGCGCCGAAGGAGTTTGGCTTCGTGGATGTGCTCTTTGTCTCAGGGAACGAGGTCTTGAAGAAGATGAGGGTGAGGCCGGGATACTCTTTGAAGGAGGAAGACTACCCTGAGATAGAGGAAAGCCGGGATTTGCGATACAGGTGGGATGGCGGGGATTTTTCTGATATAAGCGACAGCACCGTCATAAATCTGGAAAGGATCGGCTATAAATATACTCTTGCTTCATCGGAGGAGGAGCCTGAGATCCTTGTGTCGGGGAAATTCCTGTCTCCGTCCTCGGTGAGCCTTTCATATATTTCGGGAATCGACATTCCTGTCAAGGGATATGAAATGGACAATGGATACCATTTTCAGATTGAATCCGAGTACGATTGGGAGAGCTATAACCCCAACTATAGGGTGAGGCTCAAAGCACCGGATAAGTCTGGCAGCAGTTTTTTAGTCGCTGTCCCAAAAAGAGGACAAGATATTGATGGTTCATTTGGGGAAGATGATTTAGTTTTCTTGGAACCCAGGATGGACGGAAGATATCTGGTATTTGACATGGAGAAGCCCGGAGGCTTTTATCTTTATAGGAAAGACGACAGGAATATTTTAGTGATATCATTGGGATTTGCCGCAGCGGCTGTTTTGATGCTTGCTGGTATAAGGCTCAGGAAGGGAGGTCGGAAAAGAAATTGAAGGGAAATGCCAAGCTGCTGCCTTGCATTTACTGCGAGGCGAGTGGGATGAATAGGCCGTTTTTCATGCTGCTTCTGTGCTTTTCCTTGATTTTGGGGAATCTCAGCTTCGCCTTTGCCGAGGATGTGTCGGCGGATTCTGTGGCCTTGGAAAGCGATTCTTATGACTATGAAGGGTCTTTAGAGCTTGAATCCGCTTCTGAAAATGGAGCTGCGGTAGTGAGGATTGGTTCAGCAGAGGATCTTAATATCTTATCTGAAAAGAGCAAGGATGAGAACTATACTCAGGGCAGGATTTTCATTCTGGAAAAGGACATTGACTTTGGGGATGCTGAATTTAAGCCGATTTCCGTATTCGCGGGAGTCCTGGATGGGAAGGGGCATAGGATAAGCGGCTTCAAAATGAACGGAAAGGGCTCCGAAATCGCCTTTGTTCGCTCGCTTGCCTCGTCCGGGCAGATAGTGAATCTCACAGTATCTGCAGATGTGACTCCCAGGGGGAGGATGAAGAATATTGGCGGCATAGCGGGGGAGAACAGGGGACTCATTGAATCCTGTGCCTTCTACGGGTCTGTGCTTGGAAAGGAGGCGGTTGGCGGCATTGCCGGTCACAATCTGGAGAGCGGTCATATTGCTAATTGCGTGAATTGGGGACGGATCAATGGGACACGGCGGACTGGTGGAATCACAGGCTTTAACGAGGGCGTAATAGCGGACTCAGAAAATCATGGCCTCATCAATGCAGAGAAGCAGAACGCCTGGGAACAGGATGATGAGAGGAACAAGGAACTTGAAAAGGCGGGACTGATAGACGATGAGGAATCAAATATCAGCAGGCTGAATCCGGATGCTTTTGATGACAGCATTGATGATTTTGAAGACCTGGTTTCCCATATGACGGACTTGAAAATTAATTACACCGGGGGGATAGCCGGGGCCTCGTCGGGAATAGTTTTTTCTTGCAAAAATGAGGGTACCGTAGGCTACTCTCATACAGGCTATAAGACCGGCGGAATAGTGGGCTATGAAAGAGGGATCCTGGCCGGCTCTGAAAATCAAGGTGTGATCTTTGGACGCAAGGATGTGGGCGGAATCGCCGGGCAAATGGAGCCCTATGTCGAAAATGCCTATAAGCGGGACGCTTTCAGGGAGGCGCGGGATGACGTTGACAGATTGGTTGAACTCACGGAGGAATTGCATAATTCAGCCAAAAATGTGGACGACAAGACACAGGGGCATATCGATGCGCTGAGGGCTACCGCGGATCTATTGAGAGAAACGACTGAAGGATACAAGGGATATTACAGGCAGAAGGACGATGCGGCCGAGAGCGCTCTTAGAAGCTATACCGATGATCTGAGGTCGAAGATCAATCAGGTGAACCTTGACTTGAACGATGAGAAAGCGAATAAGGCGATTAAGTCGCTTCGAAAGGACATTGACGACATTGAAGAAATAATGGATGCGGCAGAGCGGGCAGCAAGCCGCGGCGTAGACGTGGATATGTCCAATTATACAGGGCGGATACTGAGGGTCACTAACGACTCGCTGAGGGCGATAGATAAGTTATTGGCCTTTTCAAAGGATAGTTCCGGGGAATTAAAGGATTTCAAGGCTTCCCTGGAGAACGTGAGGGGCAGCGCGAACTCATTGGATGACTATGTGAGGGCCTTATTTGATAGCTATAAATCCGACATAAGGGTCACAGACGATGACCTGAGTTCCAAGATAGATCTTTTTGCGGATGGGATGGATGTCTTAAGCGAGGGCTTAAAGGACTCCGACTCGATTATAAGAGGGGAACTGGACAAAATGACATCCCAGCTCAAAAAGGTCAATAATACAATGAATAGGGGCTTCGACGAACTGGATAATGAGCTTAACAGGATTCGAAGCGCCAAGGACACGGATGAGATTTTCGATGACATAAGCGACGATGCTGATTCCGCGGCTGAGAAGGGAGTGATTTCAGATTGTTTGAATCTAGGTTCGGTGAGGAGCGATATAAATGGAGGGGGCATAATTGGGACTTCAAACCTGGATTTAGATTTACAGTCGGATTTTGAAGTCGTATCTTCGGGACAGGTCAGCCTCAAATATAACAGGACGAAGAAGGCGACATTGATAGGCTGCAAGAATTATGGGGACATTGAGGTCAAGAATGACTATGCCGGAGGGATAGCCGGAAAAATGGACTCAGTAGCCATATTGCAGTCTGAGAACTATGGAAGGGTCGCTGCCGAGGATGGAGGATATGCAGGCGGAATCGTTGGGAAGAGCGGATATGTGGTAAGGAATTGCTATTCAATGAGTCCCATTGAAGGGAAGTCCTATTTGGGCGGGATAGCAGGCATTGGGACGAAGCTCTACGATAATTATGCGATGGCCGATATTGACAAGGCTATTGAGGATAATATTGGCTCGATTGCGGGAGGGATGACCTCGGAAGAGGATGAAGAAGCAGAGGCGCGGAGCAATTATTTCGTGAATGACGGTCCCGGAGCAATAAATGGACTTACCTTTGAGGGCGAGGCTACGGCAATGGAATACGAGGACTTCATAAGCATGAACGGGATCCCGGAGGAATTCAGGAGGATGAGAGTCAGTTTCTTTGCCCAGGGCCAGCCCGTTGTGGAAATAGGCGTGCAATACGGGGAGGCAGTGAGCCGCTCTGAATTCCCTCCCCTGCCCGAGGAAGATGAAAAATTAGGTTACTGGGAATATAAGGACTTATCATCGGTCAGACAAAATACCACCGTGAATGCGGTATATATAGCTAAGGTTTCAACGATTGCGTCCGATGAGGCTCTGCCGGTGCTTCTGGTATCGGGAAATTTTTACAGGGGAAGCACCTTAAGCTATGAAAAAAAGGAAAAAATTGATGTCGAGCTGCCGGCTGGATATAGTAATGCGGATTATTATAAATTTGAGATTGATTCTAAGTATCCAGGCATCTCTGCTTCTGAAATGAATAAATCCTATACGCTTAGGCTTTTGGCGGATGATATTGGAGAAGGAGCCGTTGCGGCGATAAGTACGGATGAAGGCATAGAGACAGTTCCTACTTCAAAAGATGGAAGGTATCTGGTCTTTATATTGGACTCTGCAGCCGATGAGTTTTATATTTTATGGCGGCTTGGAAAATTTAGTGACAATATTTGGGCAGTAGCCTTGGGAGGAGCCGGGGTCCTGGCAGTTATCGTTATCATAAAAAGGTTAATCAAGAGAGGGAATCGTTAGATTGCCATGATGAAAAAAATCGCAGAATTCATTGTTGACAGAAGGAACGCTTTTATAGCGATATTTTTTGTGGCCTTTGTCTATTGCTTATTGTCCATAAACAGGGTCAATGTCAATGAGGATATCACAAAGTATCTGCCTATCGATACAGAAACCAGGGCCGGGAACGATATCATGACTGAGGAATTCCAGACCTATGGCAGGGCGGAAATCCTCGTGACGAACATCACTTATGACAGGGCATTGTCCATAGCAAAGGATTTAGATAATCTGGATGGGGTCAATATGGTGGATTTCTATGATCCCGATGATGATGATTACTATGATAAGGACATCAGCCAATATTATAAGGACTCATCTGCGTTCTATACCCTGGTCTTTGATGATGAAAAGGAAGCGGAGATCACGCAAAAGGGCATAAAGGGCGTGAGGGATTATCTAAAGGACTACGATGCCTATGTCTATACGGAGGTCGACAAGGATGACAGCGTGGAGCTCCGCCACGATGTGTCCATAGTCTTTGTCCTGGCGATCTTTATTATAATTGCAGTTCTCCTCTTTACATCAAAGACCTATATGGAGGTCCCAATCTTCATGGTGGTCTTTGGGATGGCGGGAATCCTGAATAAGGGCACGAATTACATCTTCGGTGAGATTTCATATATATCCAATTCTGTGGACATGATACTCCAGCTTGCCCTTGCCATTGACTATGCGATCATCTTCTTCCATCGCTTCATGGAAGAGAGGGATAAGGGACTTTCAAGCAGAGATGCCTGCATTGAGTCCTTAAGCAAGGCCATCATAGAAATATCTTCCAGCTCCCTCACTACCATAGGCGGCCTCTTTTCCTTTGTTTTCATGACCTTTACCATGGGCAGGGACGTCGGGCTGGTGCTTTGCAAGGCTATTTGCATCTCAATGCTTACTGTTTTTACCTTTATGCCGGCGCTGATCATGATGTTCGCAAGGCAGATTGATGCTACTCGGCATAGAAGCTTCGTGCCAAGGGTCGATAAATGGGGCAGGTTTATTTTTGCCAGCAGGTACATTCTCTCTCCGATTTTCCTGTGCGTTGTGGCCATTGGGATTTATCTTTCATCCAAGTGTCCTTATGCCTTCGATGTGAAGACTCCGAAGAGCATAAATAGGACTAGCTTTATAATAGCGAGGGACAGGATCAATGAGACCTTTGATGCGGGCACGATGATGGCCATCGTCGTTCCTGCTATTTCCTATCAGACAGAGGGAGAGATAGTGTCCCGTCTTAAGGAATATGAAAAAGTTGAGTACGTGACTGCGCTTGCTGACGTGAAGGTGGGGGACGCGCATGAGTATGTGCTGACCGATTCTCTTACGCCAAGAGAATTCGCAGATATTGCAGGGTTAGACACGGGACTTGCGACCTTGCTCTACTCCGCTTATGCTGAGGATAAGGGAGCTTATGCGGCCTTTGTGGATGGGATAGATGAATACAGGGTATTCCTGATAGATATGATTGATTTCGTTTACGAACAGAAGGAGAAAGGTGCCTTTTCTCTAAGCAAGGAGCAGTCCGAAGATTTGGATGATATCTATAAGAGTATCCAGGACGCCAGAAATCAGTTGGAGGGGGAGAATCATCACCGTATCGTGTTCAAGATGAATGGCGAGGTCGAGGGGGATGAGGCCTTCAAGAATGTGGATGAGATAAGGGCGATGGTGCAGTCCTATTATAAGGATAGGATTTTCATTGTGAGCGACACCACAGCGGACGAGGATTTGATGAGTTCATTCGCCTATGACAATATCCTTATAAGCGGACTTACGGCTTTCTTCGTAGGTGTGATACTCTTCTTCACCTTCCAATCGGCCCTCCTGCCCTTCCTGCTCCTCTTGACGATTGAGGGCAGCATCTTGATAAATTTTGGCGTGCCTGCAATCACCGGGACTCCCGTGTATTTCTGGACCTATCTATTGGTCAGTGCGATACAGATGGGCGCCACAATTGACTATGCGATAGTCATAACGAATAGATATGTGGAGCTGAGGAAGGTGCTGCCCGGCAAGAAAGAGGCGATCATAGAGAGCCTGAATGCCTCTTTTGCGACAGTGCTGACATCGGGTACAATAATGACATCTGCGGGTTTCCTCATGGGATTAATTACCTCAAATGCGGTAATTGCGCAGTTGGGCTTTTTCCTGGGAAGAGGCACCTTGATATCAATAATCCTTGTCATGACGGTACTCCCGCAGATTCTCTATATCTTTGACCCTCTCTTAGATAGGACATCTTTCGAAATTAAGCAGATGCATGCCTTGGATCATGCGGATGATACTGTCCTCTATAAGAAAAAGACTGTGATGCAGGTGGACGGAAAGGTCAATGGATATTTTGAAGGATACATCAATGGGTCTTTCACTGGCAGGCTTGAAGGAATCATGGATTTTAAGCTGTCATCGTCTCCTGAAGGGATGAGGGACGCATGGGCTGCATCGCCGAATGGAGAAACAGCGGATGTTCAGGCCTCATCGCCGGATGGAGAAGCAGCGGAGGCCCAGGCCTCATCGCCGGATGGAGAAACAGCGGATGCTCAGGCTGCATCACCGGATGGAGAAGCAGCGGATGCTCAGGCTGTATCACCGGATGGAGAAGCAGCGGATGCTCAGGCCTCATCGCCGCTTGAAGAGGAATCTTAGGACAACGAGAGCCAGGATGACGGGAGCCAGGAACCAAATGACCTTCAGGAGAAGGGCTGAGATGATGAAGAATACAATTAAAAATATCACAAAGGTAATAAGACAGGAGAGACTGTTGCCGTTATAGACCTTTGAATAGGCCTTTTGGCTGCTGCTTTCCTCTGTGGCTGATTGATTGGAATCGCCGCTGCCATAATAGGGCTGGGCACTGCCTGACTTATCCCGTGAAAGAGCGTCAATGATTGTACGGGCTAAAAGACGGGGATCCCCGAGGCCCTGGAGGACTTCCTCTTCATCCCGCCCCTTTTGAAGCTCAGAAGCAATGTACTCTTCATAGTACATAAGATTATCGTTCACCACTTGTGGGGGCGCAACGCCTATAAGTGCATCCTTTAGTTCATTTAAAAAATCTGTTTTATTCATAGGGCGTATTATACACAAAAATCAAATTAGCTTAAAGAGGGTTTTATGAGCAAATATCAATATATTGCTCCCTGCCATTTTGGCCTGGAGTCAGTTTTGAAGCAAGAGTTAAAGGGAATAGGACTTTGGATTGAAAGTACAGAAGATGGGAGGGTATATTTCTCTGGGGACGAGAGTGCCCTGGCCAGGGCTAATATCTTTCTTCGCACGGCGGAGAGAGTCCTATTGATGGTAGGAACTTTTGAAGCAAGGTCCTTTGACGAGCTTTTCGAGGGAGTGAAGAGGCTGCCTTGGGAAGAGTATGTGCCGAAGGATGGCTGCGTCTTGGTGAAAAAAGCTGCCTCTGTCAGGTCAAAGTTATTTAGCCCATCTGATATCCAATCCATAGTGAAGAAAGCCATAGTGGACAGATTGATGGCCAAGTATGGATTTTCAGGGAGGCTTCCGGAGTCAGGGGCGGACTTTCCTCTCCGTGTCTTTATCAATAAGGACAGGGTGACGATCGGACTAGATACCACGGGGGAGTCTCTCCATAAGAGGGGCTATAGGAAGAAGCAGGGAGAGGCGCCTATAGCGGAGAATCTGGCGGCAGCGTTAATCCTGCTTTCAAAGTGGACGCCGGACAAGACGCTCATAGACCCGTTCTGCGGCTCTGGGACCATACCGATTGAAGCCGCACTGATAGCGAAAAATATGGCGCCCGGACGAAATCGGGACTTTGCCGCCGCTGATTGGGGTCATATAATTAAAAAAAGGATTTGGTATGCTGCATATGATGAGGCAGAATCCCAAATTATAAAAAACGTTGATTTGGACATAAGAGGCTATGACATAGATGGGACTCTTATTAGAGTGGCTCAGGAGAATGCGGATATGGCTGAGGTGGAGGACCTGATCCACCTGGAGAGGAGGCCCGTCTCTGAATTGGGACGAATGGAAGAATCCGATTTACAGGGCACAATAATAACCAATCCTCCTTATGGAGAGAGGATGACGGGACAGAGAGAAATCGAAAGAGCATATATGGAGCTGGGAGATGGGATGGAGAGGCTTGGAGGCTTTGACAGCTTTGTAATCACAGGCTTCCCGGACGCTGAGAGATTCATTGGACGAAGAGCGGATAAGAATAGAAAGATTTATAATGGAATGATTAAGACTTATTTCCTGAAATTTGGGGGACGTGCGTGAAGAAATTGTTCATAGGGGTCTGCCTGCATTTCGTTGTATTTGTCCCGCTAATGCTTTATCTGATATTCTCTAATATTAAAAGCGTTGATACTGGGGCTTCTATGCCAGGCTTCCCATTAGCTTCTCAAAAGGCATATGGGAAAGGCGTATGGAACATAGAAAGAGACGAAATTAGTACTCAAAACCTGACTGAGAGGATACAGGACAGAAAAGGATATCTGACTATACCCTTGCCTGACAAGACCCGGGAATCAGACATAGATATTGAGACAGATTATAATACCTATGTTACGGTGGTGACGATTCAGAATGTTCCAGAGGACTTCTTTCATGCGAATCTCCTATCTGGCGAGACAACGGGGATACAGGGCATAGGCTTTGGCTATGAGGATGGGATTGCCACAATACAGCTAAGAACTCAGACCCTTACTGAGCCCGAAACACGGGTCGCTAACGGGAGTCTTTTTGTCAGGATGCGGAATCCTTGGGAGCTTTTCGACCCGATAGTGGTCATAGACCCGGGGCATGGAGGAACAGATACAGGTTCTGTGGCTTATGAGATTCAAGAAAAGGACATCACCTTGTCTACGGCGCAAAAATTGGTCGATGAGCTTTCCATGAGGGGCATAAAAGCCTATTGCACCAGGGACATAGACAGGATTTGCACGGAAAAAGAGAGATTAGAGCTGATAGACAGCGTGTCTGCGAACCTGGTGATAAGTCTGCATACCCTGGCCAATGAGCATACCAGGACAGACCGGGGGTTAAGCGCGTTTTCTGACCCAGAAGCACAAAAGCTTGCAAAGCGAATCACGGGGCGCCTTGCAAAAGAGCTTTCAATGGTGGATGATGGCTTGATTGACAATGGCAGCAGCGACTTAGTGGACAGGCTGATCTCACAGGATTATTCAATAATCACCTTGAATCTGGGCTGCATAACTAATAAGCATGATGCCCTGATCGTGTCTGATTCATTGAATCAAAAGACCATAGCGCAGGTGATCGCGGATGAAATAGTAGATTTCTATGGAGTGACAGCAATTAAAGAGGGCGAAACGGAGGCTGAAAATTGAGTAAGAGAATTATATTTGCCACTGGGAATAAGGATAAGCTCAGAGAAATAAGGGAAATCATGACCGATGAATGGGAAATAATTTCCATGAAAGAGGCTCAGATAGATTGCGAGATAGTAGAGAATGGGACTTCGTTTGAAGAAAATTCTCTTATAAAGGCCAAGGCTGTCTGGGATGCGGCCCAAAAAAAAGGATTAAGAGCCTTGGTGCTTGCTGACGATTCGGGGCTTGAAATCGATTTTCTGAATGGGGAACCCGGGATTTATTCTGCCAGGTATCTGGGGGAGGATACGTCCTACCATGAGAAGAATAACAGTATTTTGAAGAGGCTTTCGGGAGTGGAAGAAGAGAAAAGGACTGCAAGATTCAAGTGCGCAGTATCTGCTATATTTCCAGATGGGTCTTATTCTCAGGCCTTAGGAGTCATGGAGGGCTTCATAGGGTATGAAGAGAAAGGGGAAAATGGCTTTGGCTATGATCCTATATTTATCCTCCCCAAGTACGGTTTATCGACCGCAGAACTGGATCCTGAGATAAAGAATGAGCATAGCCATAGGGGAAGCGCTCTTCGGCAGATAAGGCAGAGAATCCTAGAATGGGATGTCAGGAATGGATTTGGGAGAAGTGAGGTATGAGGATTTTGATTGTCAGTGATTCCCATGGACGGCACGAGAATTTAGAGAGGTTCGTGAGGAAGACTGCGCCAATAGATATGATGATTCATTGTGGGGACGCTGAGGGGCGTGAGGAAGCTATTGAAGAGATTGCTGGCTGCCCTCTAGAGATTGTGGCAGGGAATAATGATTTTTTCACAACTCTTCCAAAAGAAAAGGAATTCATGGTAGGCAGATATAGGATTTTCCTCACGCATGGTCATTATTATTATATCTCTATGGGACCGGAACGGCTGGCTGAAGAGGCGGAGTCCAGAGGAGTGGACATAGTCATGTGCGGTCATACCCATAAACCGATGGTAGAGCGGATAAATGGACTTATTCTTGTAAACCCAGGCTCGGTTTCATATCCAAGGCAGGAGGGACGCCGTCCGTCCTGCGTCATGATGGAGCTGGATAGGGAGGGGGAGGCGCATTTCACTATAATTTATGGTTGAAGAATGGGGAAGATGCTTTTTCAAGCACCTTCCCCATTTTGATGTATGCGTTTAACCTATACATTATGCTTCATAGATATCAATGGACATTTTATCTCTTTCCCTCAGCGTGCTCTGTCACCAGCTTTTGCAAGTCGGCAGCAGGGAGGGTTTTTAGCATGGCCTCTGGGTCTGGAGTATAGGACCACTGGGAAAGAAGCCAATTCCAATCAGCGGCAGAAAAAACAGCCTGGGCTCCAGATCCATCTGAATAAGTCACGTTCCCGGCGGGGTCAATAGGAAAACCATAGTGAGTCGTGGAAGCGGCCCCGGTTGGGGTCACTTTTTCGGTCTCAATTGCGGCTGGAGCCGCTGCAGCGCCTCCAGTAGCAACTCCCAGGCTCTTCAGGTAATTGATTATGCCTTGGGCATCCGCATGAGCTAAAGCGGCAGCACCCTTACTAGCCATTATGGTTCGGTCAATCGGATTATCAATGAAGCATTGCTCTACAATGACTGTGGGAATCCCGACGGCAGTACCATATCTGATGACTCCGTAGTAGTCCCCGTTTTCACCCAGCTTAGTCTTCACGCCCTTATTGGTAAAGCCCAGCGCGGTAAATTGCTGCAGGAGGTAATTTCCCAGACCTATTCCTGTTATCAGCCCATTTCCGAAAGCGGAAGTCCATACTTCAGTGCCAAACTTGTCATGCGGGCCGGAAGCATTGAAGTGGATGCTTACTAGCAAATCCGCATTTACGGACTTAGCATAGGCTGCCCTCTCAGCGAGACCCAATGGGACATCAGCCGACCTAGTCATGTAAGTGGTAATCCCTGCTGCCTCCAGCTCGCTTTTAACTCTTGAAGCAACGTCCAATGTTAGATACTTCTCTATATAGGGGGGATAGATGGCCCCTGGACCAGAGGACCCAACCCCCCCATGGCCTGGATCCAAGCATACCGTGACAGCGAAAGCATTCAGGCAAGTCCCGATGGTCAGTCCCGCTGTCAGGGCTATTACCGCAATTTTCTTCAAAAGCTTATTCTTCATTTAGCTGTACTTTACCTCTCTATCCTTCTGGGCGATTGCTATGTAGGTCTTGCCGGTATTGAGCTTTATCTCATTCCCGTTGTCGTCATAGTATCTCGTAGGCTCATAGTCAGAGGTCTTTTTCCAGGTGATGTGGATGCCTTTGCCTTTAGTGAAGTACCATCCATCTTCCTCGGTATCCAGCATATCGAAGCCCAAATAGCCCTTTTTGTCCAGCTTCTTCCACTTTGTGTTCTGCACTATAACATTAGCAAAGGAAATCTGCTTTCCAGTCAAGGCGTCTGTCTGTGCGCCTCCATGGATGCTCTTCATATACACTCCCTCCGCAGCATTATAGGTGAGCTTGGACTTGCTGTAGGGGTAGATCTTGGAAAGATCAATGGTGCTGGCATTCACAGCATCGCCATAGCTTGAAAGCGTATTTGTGCCAGAGGCAAACTGGAAGTGAGAGGGATTATAATAGCCCTCACGAAGGCTGGTGGAGTATCCTTGCTGTATGCAGGCCTTCTCTATGCCGGAGGCAGAGATGTAGGCATTATGCGGAGCCTTCCTGTCGGTCGTGCGGAAGAAGTAACCCGCGCCTGGAGCCTTTCCGCCTACTCCGTATTCATAGGTGCCGGATAAATTATTCATATCTGACCCATTGATGACTCCCTTCATATAGGCTACTCCGCCAAAATGAATCAGGATTGGGTCCCATTCTTTGGCAGCGTATATATAGTAGAGTCTGCAGGAACGAAGATTTCCTATCCTGTTCATGCCTTTCCAATTCGGGATTATTGCCATTTGACGAGAAATCTCGCCTTCCTCCATCATCTCATAGAGAATAGCGGCGCGGCTTATCCCATAGGAGGGTTGAGCGGTCTTGTCTGTGGGCATCATGACAGCTATAGGGCGAAGGTTCGCTTCCTCGCTCGTCACGGCTTCGTTCGTATAGACGCTCCTGGAACGATTGTCAACATAGGACCCCACGACCTCTTTGGGAATTGGGGTCGAATTGTCCTCTGCCCCATCCGGTCCCTGGGTGTCAATGTCGGTGATCTGGCTGGGGTCTATTGTCTGCTTATTTGAGTTTGAGTTTGAATTAGAGTCATTGTCGCTAATTGACTTTTGCAGCTCATTCTCAGCAGTCGCGGCCGCAGTCTTTACGGCAGTACTGTAATGATTGAGATAATGCCCGTAATAATTCGCCCAGGAATAGCTATATTTTCCTACAGGCATGGCAGCCCCGGCTCCAAGGGAGCGATAGGAAGCAGAAGAGAGCTGATTTGCCAGCACGCTCTGATCCAAAATGGTCGCATAGGCAACAGGATTGAATGAGGCATTTCCTGCCCTGCCCTCGGTTATCCCTGTTTCCACGAAATGGCGAAGGAGCTCTGCGGGATTATTTCCAATTGAATGGACATCGCTATAGTGCTGCAGGTAGTAGACTGGATCGAAGACCTTTGAATAGTCCCTGCCATTGTAGGTAGTAGCAGTCACAGTCGCTTCTGGCTTATTGAGCAGATAGGGGTTTGAGAGGCAGCTTTTAAGGACATTATAAAAGGCATCTGGCTTTCCCTCTTTTTTCTCTAAATATTCCGCACAATAAGCAGAAAGCTCATTATAGTCCATTGTATAGCCGTTATCTAAGAGCATTTCCAGGTTCCGATAGCAGTTTTTTGCTATGTCAATGGTTATGCGAGTTCCTCCTAGGGAATCCTGTGGAGCAAAGGTCCAGTAGGTATTTTCGACCTCTGTGAGGTAAACCGGAGACCAGACCGTGGGATCAGTATTCTTAAGCTTCTGCTGCATTTCTTCAATAGAAGTAAAGCGGCTGTTGCGCACGGCTGCGGCGTAAACCTGGACTGGGCTAGTCATCGAGACATAGGAAAAAGAACCAGCCAAAAGAGCGGCAGTTACCCCGGCGCATATTATCCTTTTGTATGGAAAAAATTTTTTTCTAAACATATATCCTCCATATCATTCATTAATATGAATCTTTGCAATGGCGAACATTATAGACACTATTTTTGGATAATTCAAGTTGGTTGACCTAATGTGATAGTTAAAATATAATTGTATTAACTATACGTTTTTAAAATGGAGTCATAAATGGTACAGAAAACGCAAATAATATATAAGCCCTCGGATATTACGCATGTCCTGGAAAAAGTCCATAAAGACCCAGATTATGCCAGAGCAAGGTCTAAGGTGGTTCAAATATATGTGTCTAGGTTTTTGGCTGGCGAGATTAAGGACATGCTGAAAACAATCAGGGAATCCTGCCCCGATTTTGAGATTTCGGGATACAGCCTCTATGGGAACGGCCCCTTAAATTCAAAAAAATTCGTAAAGCTAAGTTTCTGTTATTTCTTTGAGTCCGATGTAAGGAGCGTAGAATGTGAATTAATATGTGACCATGAGAGTCGGGCGATAGAAAAAATTCGCTCTGAGCTTGGAAAGACCCCTGATATCAAGGGAGTCCAGGTAATTGCAAACTCATATGAGATGAATTTCACCAGGATTTTGGAAGAAATATCTAGGGGATATGAGGACGTCGTATTCTTCGGAGGAATTGCGAATGTCAATGTCATGGATTCATTGAATAATGGCGATGGGGGCATGACTTTATCTGAGTACCGCGATCTGGCAGATAAGATTTGCGAAAAAATAGATTCGGATAATGAGAGCTGGATGGACTGCGTAGTCCCATACATTGTCGGTAAGACTCTGATAAAAAGGGGCATGATCCTCCTGATTTACTCAGGAGAGAACTTGCATTTTCATGCCAAGAGCGTCCTCGGGTGGAAGCCCATAGGGAAGTGTATGGCTGCTTCGGTGACAGAGAGCGAAAAAGACGGGCTTGTCAGAGTCAAGGAAATTGGGGGAATGAAGGCCTCAGAAGTTTATGAGCATTACCTTGGAGTAAAGCAGAATAGTTTCTTCGTGGATAATGTCTGTGAATTCCCGCTCATGCTGGAAAGAAGCGGTTACGCGATCGCCAGGGTGCCGATGGGATTCGACCAGGATGGGACCCTCCTCTTCTTTGGCAGCATCAAGGACGGGGAAAAGCTCAGGTTCTCCTATGGGAATAAGGAAGAGATGCTGCATGAGACGGCTCTCGCGAGCGTCGATATGTATGAATTCTGCCCACAGGGCCTGATACTCACGATATGCGCGGATAGGCCGATGTTCCTGAAAGAAGACGCGCCGAAGGAAGTGGAATTTTTCAAGGAAGTGAATCCAAACCTTATCCATGGGCATGGAGGCTGCGAGATTCTCCGCTATAAAGGAAAGGGAGGAGTCTTGAATTGCGTACTTGCGGCTGTAGGGATGAGAGAGGGTCCCAGGCCTTCTTGCTGTGGGTCCTGTACCGTGAAAATCCCTGAATACAAGATAAATCAAAACAACATTCCTTTGGAAGGAAGATTTGCGACATTTCTAGAAGTCATGACAGGAGAACTTGCGGAAATGGCCATCAAGGCCAAGGCCGCAAACAAGGCGAAGAGCGCCTTTCTTTCGAATATGTCCCACGAGATTCGGACTCCCATAAATGCGATTCTGGGCATGGATGAAATGATACTGCGGGAGAGCTCTGATCCAAGCACATTGGAATATGCTGAAAACATAAGGACGGCCGGAACGAGCCTACTGGGGCTGGTGAACGATATACTGGACTTTTCCAAAATAGAGGCTGGAAAAATGGACATAATTCCAGTGGACTACGAATTCGCCTCTCTCCTTAACGACCTGGTCAACATGATACAGAAGCGGGCGGACGATAAGGGACTGTCCCTTACGGTGGACATAGATACGAATATTCCACATTTGCTTTATGGGGACGAGATAAGGGTAAAGCAGGCTGTGACTAATATCTTGACAAATGCGGTCAAGTATACAAAGGAGGGGGGCGTCACCCTGAGAGTCAAGTACCTTGGAACGGACGGAGAAAACGTGGATCTCCGCTTTAGCGTCATTGACACAGGGATAGGCATAAAGAAAGAGGACATAGGGAAGCTCTATTCTGCCTTTGAGAGGATTGAAGAGAGAAGGAACCGCACAATTGAGGGAACGGGGCTTGGGATGAATATCACGAGGCAGCTCCTATCCTTGATGGGGAGCGAGCTTGAGGTAGAGAGCGAATACGGGAAAGGCTCTGAATTTTCCTTCAATATCAGGCAGAAAGTAGTGAAGTGGGAGCCAATAGGAGACTTCAATGAGGCCTTGAAACGCTATACTGAGGGGAGGTCGAAGTACAAAGAAAGGTTCGTTGCGCCTGAAGCCCAGGTTTTGGTCGTTGATGACACCCAAATGAACCTGACAGTAATAAGGGGCCTCCTGAAACAGACAAAGGTTCAGATAGATACGGCGGTAAGCGGTGCGGAATGTCTGGAAAAGGTGCGTAAGAAGAGATATGACCTGATCTTCCTAGATCACAGGATGCCCGGTATGGATGGAATAGAGACCTTGGCGGCTATGAGGGAGATGAAAGACAATAAATCTGAAGGTGTCCCAGTTATCTCCCTTACAGCAAATGCGGTTTCTGGAGCAAGAGAAGAGTACATTAAGGCGGGCTTCAATGACTATATTACCAAGCCGATAGATCCGGCAAAGCTGGAGGAAATGATGGCGGCCTATCTTCCAAAGGAGAAGCTCATTTGCAGTGGCGAGGCTTCGGGAAATGCGGATGAAAAGGCCAATAAGCTGGACTCTGATAGAAATGATGAAGTGAAACCTTTATCCTCGCTGGAAAAGATCGAAGGATTGGACGTCAAGCAGGGTATCATGCATTGCGGGTCTGAAGAAGGGCTTCTTGAAGCGGTAGAAGTATACGCAGAGTCCGCAGCGGAAAACGCGGCTGAGATTGGGGCATATTATAAGGACAGGAATTGGAAGGATTATACGGTCAAGGTGCATGCCCTGAAGAGCATGTCCAGGGTGATTGGCGCTGCTGAATTGGGTGAGATGGCAGCGGGACTTGAAGCTGCAGGGGATAGAGGCGACGAGGCAAAGATTGATGCTGAGACAGAAGAGCTCTTGAACAAGTATGAGAGCCTTGTTCGGGACATTTCTACGGTTTTAGGTTTGAATGGTAAGGGGGAATCTGACTCTGAAGCGAATGAGTTCTTACCTATGATTTCTGAGGGAGAATTATCGGACGCTTATGAGGCTATTAAGGAGATTGCCAGCTCTTATGATTATGACAGCATAGTCATGGTAATGGACTCTCTTGCAGGATATAGGATCCCGGATACAGAGAAGAAAAAAATTAGTGAACTGAAGGCGGCGATAGCGAAGCCGGATTGGGAGATGATTCAAAGGATCGCAGGGTGAAGATAATGGAAAAAAAGGCAGTTATGATAAGCAGTGGTTCCACTTTCATGGTGAATGCCATAGTGAACAATTTAAAGGGCGCGGAGTATGAGGTGGAGCAGATGGGACCCTCGATCAAGGAATTGAATAAACTGAGTCCCGAAAGTAGGATAGTTTTATTTTATCTTGGCCCCTTTGTGGACAGCATACCGGAGGTACTGGTATATCTAAAGGACGTTTGCCTGGAGCAGGAAAAATGGCTCTGTCTCATAGGCGATCATGAGGAATTTAAGTCCGTTGAAAGGGAGATACCTTCGGAAATCATTACAAAAAAATTTGAAAGGCCCCTTGATATAAAGGCTCTCATTGCATCGTTGGATCAACTGTCAGACCAGGACGCTTCCATTGCCCAGAGAAAGAACATACTGCTCGTGGACGATGACAGCTCATTTCTAAAAATAGTCAAGGGATGGCTTTCGGACAGATATAGGGTCGTAATAGTGAACTCCGGGATGCAGGCCATTACTTATCTGGCTAATAACAAGCCTGACCTTATTCTCCTGGATTATGAGATGCCGGTGACGAGCGGTCCACAGGTCATGGAGATGATAAAAAGCGAGCCTAGCACAGATTCTATCCCAATAATCTTCCTCACAGGAAAGAGTGATAAAGAGAGCGTGATGAAGGTATTGGCGTTGAAGCCCGATGGGTATCTCTTAAAATCCATGGACAGGCAATCGATAGTCGCTGAGGTAGATAAGTTTTTTGAGAAACAGAAGATTAAGAAAATCATCTGATAATAGACAGGTTAACTGTCCAAAGCACGGGTTACAATATGAATTATGGAGCAATTAAGAAAACTGACATAGCGAATGGGCCGGGGGTTAGGGTGTCGCTCTTTGTGTCCGGCTGCACCCACCATTGCAAGGAGTGCTTCAATCCCGAAACATGGGACTTTGACTATGGAAAAGAATTTACTCCTGATACAGAAGACGAGATATTGGAAGCCCTGAGACCGGGATTCATTAGAGGGTTTACGGGATTGGGCGGAGAGCCCTTTGAGCCGGAGAATCAAAGGGCGATTATCGGGCTTGTCAGAAGAATAAGAAAAGAGCTTCCATTGAAAGATATATGGTTCTATACGGGATATCTCTTTGACAGAGACCTGACAAAAGGAGGAAGAGCGTACACTGAGGTTACGGATGAGCTTCTTTCTATGGTGGATGTCATCGTTGACGGGGAGTTTCAAATTGATAAGAAAGTGGCTGGACTCCTATTTTGCGGCTCTTCAAATCAAAGGCTTATCCATGTGAGCGAGAGCCTGAGATTACACAGGGTCATCACGGTAAATAATATAATCAGCCAAAATCTTTAGATACTTAGTTAAGTAAAATGGAAAAGTTCCGATAAAATAAATATGGAAAGTGACAGCAGGGGGAGTCCTCAAAAAGGTACAGTTTCCCTGCTGTTTGTTTGTTCTAAGGGATTTCTATGAGTCCCGATTTTTGGTATGGAGAAAGGAGGAGTCTCGTATGCGGATAGAAGCATATAATCAGGTGCAGCAAGCTTACGGACTGAATAAGACTCGTAAGAGCCAAAAAAATGCTGTTGCCTCTTTCGGGCGTGACGCACTCGAGATTTCTGGACTGGGCAAGGATGTTCAGTTCGTGAAGCAGGCGGTCAGGAATGCGCCTGATACAAGAGATGAATTGACAGCTTCGCTTAAGGCCAGAATCGATGCAGGGACGTATCAGGTTTCTGGAGACAGTTTCGCAGACAAGCTGCTTGAGAAGTACTCAGAGCGCTTTGTCTAAGTTGAGGGGCTATTAATGTCGGAGGGCAGTTCAAGTGGCAAGTTTAATGGAAGAATTGATAGATATTCTCAATGAAGAAGATCAAAAATACAAGAAACTTCTTGAACTATCCAAAAGAAAGACCCCAATCATAATTAATGGGGATATTACGGAACTTCAAGCGATCACGGATGAGGAACAGCTGGCTGTCGACCAGGTCAATTCGGTTGACAAAAGGCGAATCTCGGTTATGAATGACATAGCTGAGGTGCTGAACAAGGATGTTCAGGCATTGAAGATTTCCAACTTGATTGAGATACTGGAAAAAAGACCGGAAGAGCGGGATAAGCTGGCAAAAGTTCATGACAGCTTAAAGAGTACAGTCGGGGAGCTTGTTGTAGTCAATGACTCAAACAGGGTTCTTATTCGCCAGTCGCTTGATATGATTGATTTCAACCTGTCTTTGGCGCAGTCTATAAGGTCGGCGCCGGAGACGGGTGACTATACCAAGGATGCGGGTATAGCAGGAAATGTCCTTGGGGCATCATCGGGCGGATTCGACGCAAGACAATGACTGTAGGAACCGCAGTGAATGAGGTGATGCTATATGTCATTGATGGGAGCTTTCTATGTAGGCGTTTCCGGGCTGCAGACCAGCCAGAATGCCTTAAATACCACAGCTCATAATATTGCAAATGTTGATACTGCAGGCTATACAAGGCAGCAAGTCTATCAGGGCACCAGGAGCTATAATACGATAAGCTATAGCTATAATGGCGCCAATCAAGTCGGCATGGGCGTTGCCTATTCAGACGTAAGGGCTGTTCGAGACATTTTCATGGATCAGACTTACAGGACTGAATCAGGCCGCGCCGCCTATTATTCCACAAATCTTGAAATAAATAATGAAGTGACGACGCTTTTCGGGGAGATGCAGGGAGTGGAATTCTTGAATTCCTTGCAGGACCTTCGGAATGCTTTCATGGACCTTGAAAATAAGCCCACCGATGCCACCGTGCAGGGGTCGGTGATACAGACTGCTTCCCATTTCGTTTATCGGGCTCAGGCTGTCTACAATGGCCTTGCGGATTACCAGGATAATTTGAATGAGCAGATCAAGGACCAGGTGGATCAGATAAATGAATATGCGAAAAAAATCGCAGCGATCAATGAGCAGGTCACGGCGATTGCCGCCGCCAGGATAGAGTCCCCGAACGATCTAAGGGACGCAAGAGATCAGCTCCTGGACGATTTGAGCGCCTTTGGCAGGGTAACGTATAGCGAGGATGCCAGAAGCTGTCTCAATATTCAGTTCGAGGGCGTAGATTTGGTCCGAGAGAATCACTATAACGAGCTTGCAGTGCTTAAAGATAAGGACACAGGGTTCTATACGCCTGTCTGGGGGACTTTTTCGAATCAGCCGGTATTCAAGGAAGGCGAAATAATTTCCGCTGAGGCGGGGACGGATTCAGGATCCTTGAAAGCCATGTATCTAGCCAGGGGGAATAAGAGGGCGACTCATCTCGATATGAAGTCGCAGGTGTTGAATGATAAAACTGCTGACCCCGATGATTGGCTTTGGGAAAAATCTAATCGTCCGAAGCTGCAATACGATTCAGATGTATTCGAAAGCACTTCGAAGTCCGATCTTTGTACAATAATGGCAGAGTTCGATAATCTGGTCAATGGGATTGTTACCCAAGTGAATGATTGGCTGACTCATCATTATGAGGTAATCGAAGATGATGAGGGAATCAAGGATGACGGCAGCGGTACCTTGAAATATGAGGAACTGTTTGTCCGTATCCAGCATGGAGACGATTTCACTAGGACCAATCCACTGAACCCAGATTATGACTATAATACCATGAATATCATGGTGAATACTAAGCTCATGAACCGCCCCACTCTTCTTAATAAGGGCTTCTTCCTGAGCGATCAGTCTGCGGATCAGGACACGGCCAGCGAGATAGCGAAACTCTTCCAGGGCACCACGGATTTCATGACGCTTAATCCTGAAACCAAGACGCCGCTAAGTTTCACGGGTTACTATAATGGGATAGTCGAGCAGTATGCCACAAAGGGAAACGCCTATCAGCTTGTCTCCGATGCTCAGGAGCAGCTTTTAGTCGCCACGGATAATAAGAGGCAGCAGGTTATGGGCGTATCTGATAACGAGGAATTGATGAAATTAGTTCGTTTTCAGAATGCTTACAATGCCAGCAGCCGTTACTTTAATACAGTCAATGACATGCTGACGCAGATGATTCAGCAGCTTGCTTGATAGTGTAACATTTAGACCACTCTGATATTCATCGAATAAGAGATCAAGTTTTATTCGGTGCATGGGTCTGAATTGTTATATTGTAATTTACCGTAAGGAGATAGGATATGGGTTCACAATTTACAGGCTTGATGATTGGATATTCCGGAATACAGGCTTATCAAGCCGCTGAAAATACAGTCGCCAACAATGCTGCGAATGTGGATACCAAGGGCTATACAAAGCAGGTGGTGAACAGGACAGCGGCAGCGGCCCTGCATACATTTACGACCTATGGAATGCAGGGAATGGGTGTCAATATCAATTCGATAGACCAGCTCCGGAATGTCTACTTTGATTTGAAATACAGGGCCAATGAGGCGGACTTGGGACGGTATACAGCAATAAATACCTACATGAATGAGATCGACACTCTTTTCAAGGATACTTCTACGATACCGGGCTTTGAAACGGTCTATACGGAGAATTTCTTTGCAGGACTCGAAGAGCTGGCGAAGGAACCGGGAGCCACCTCGGCCAGGTCCTCATTTCTGGGTAAGGCTGAGTCCCTCACGGATTACTTTAATACGATGTCCCTGAAGCTGGAGGAGCAGCAGCTCGCAATAAATTCAGAGATTAAGAGCGTTGTCAATCGCATCAACAATATTGCGTCCGAGATATCGGTCTTAAATCAGCAGATCAATATCGTTGAATTCTCGGGTCAAAAGGCTAATGAGCTTCGGGATAAGAGGAATCTCTTGATAGACGAACTGTCCGTTTATGTGGATGTGAAAGTCCAGGAGGATCCGATAATTAACATGGCGGATCCGGATAATCAAACCGGGGCGATGAGATACAGGGTCAGTATCGGCAATGGGAGCCTTCTCGTAGATATGTACGATTATAATCCCTTGGAACTCAGATCCAGGACTGATGGGGAGATACATAATCAAAACGACCTAGCGGGGCTTTATGACATCTATTGGGAAAAGACAGGAGTGAAGTTCTCTCCCACGGATAGGAATCTCTCAGGGCAGTTGAAGGGACTTTTGGAAATCCGGGACGGAAATAATAACGATGCGGTGAGCGGGACTTTCGATTCCCATACCAGTGGTGAAGTCACCTTCACAGTAGGTGATGAGTACGAATCTGTAGATGACCTTTTGTCGAAATTAAATATAAGTAGCCAAGGAATGGTTAAGATTGCCGGGGTAGAGCATATTTTCGATGGCTTTACGATTGATGTGAATACTGATGGCACCTTTAAATTTACCTTAAAAAACGTGAAATATAGGGATTTGTCCGGTGGTTGGACTGCCGAGGGAGTAGCTTCTACAGTGATTGCCGGGGACCCTGTGGTGCTGGGAGACCAGGTGGATTATCAGGGAATACCATATTATCAAGCCCAAATGAATCAATGGGTGAGGAAATTTGCATTCTGCTTCAATGGGATTGAAAGAGAGGGAGCTGATCTCTATGGGGACCAGATGACTAAGGCTTTTTTCGTTAGCTACGATAGAGCGAAAGGAAAGCAGATAGAGCCGGATCAGGCGAGCAGCACTACTCCAAAAGTGATAGTCCCGAGCTCTGCAGAAGAGAAGGCGGGTACGCCTGCTGAATCAAGTCTTTATTATAGGATCACAGCCTTCAATTTTGAGGTCAATAAGGACATTGTAAAGGACCCAAGGCTCATGAGCACTACCTATAGCGGCGGAGTGAATGACCCGAGTGGGCATTCTGAGATAGATGTCTCGAATGATGATTTGGTAAAGGATTTGATAAAAATCAAGGACGACCGCTCCAGGCTGGTGTTCAGGGGAGCAAAATCCACGGAGTTTTTGAGCTGTATCCTAGCGGATATCGCTCTCAACTGCTCCAGTTCCAAGACATTCGTGAAAAACTGCCAGAATATCGAGTTAACGATTGATAATCAAAAAATGTCTTATTCAGGAGTAGACCAGGATGAAGAGGCACTGGACCTCGTAAAATTCCAGAATGCCTATAATCTCAACGCGAAGATCATCCAGACCATGACTGAGATTTATGATAAGCTCATTCAGCAAACAGGGGTTTGACGGAGGTATTAGATGAGAATTACAAATAAGATGATGAACAGCAATGCCTTATATAATATCAATAATAATAAGGCATATATGGATTCGCTTAATACACAGATGGCGACCGGTAAAAAGGTCAATAACCCCTCCGATGACCCTATTACAGCTATAAGGGCGCTGCGATTCAGGGGCAGCTTATCGGAGATAAATCAATATTTGGATAGGAACGTGTCCGATGCTTTGAGCTGGATTGAGAATACTCAGACCTCATTGAACGTTTCAAGGGACATAATGACCTCTTTCAAAAGCGAATTTACTTCCGCCACCAATAAGACCAATACAACGGCTGATAGGAAAATTCTGTTGGAAGGGCTTCAGGCGCTTGCAAAAGAATTTTATTCCGTTGGAAATACCATGAATGAGGACAGGTATATTTTTACTGGATACAGGACTAGCGACAGTCTCTCATTTACAGAGGCGGATTTTGCGGAGAGGAACGCCTTGGAAGGACCCGAAACCGAGGCTTCATTAAAGGGCACGGGGACAGCATATCCGTTTATTTACAGCATAACTGAGAAGAGAAGCGTTTCTGATATAGAGGATTATAAGCTTCTCAGCGGAGCTCCTGAGGACAGAGACTTGGCAGCAACCACGGCATTCGACCCTACAGGAGTTAAAAGCAGCGATTGCTATAGGATGCAGCTATCTTACAAAGATATTTTTAAGTACGGTTCTGGTTCCACAACAACGGCAGGTTCTGAGGGTTATGACTATACTGGGTATGATGGAAAGCTTTTGCCTGCTTCACTTACAGCCTCGGATGGCACTACCACAATTTCAATTAATACCGTCTTTGTGGAGAGCGATAATGATATAGTAGGCGCAAATGTTGATGTACCGTCTGGCGGTGCATACAATGCCTATGTAAATGTAAAGACAGGTTCAGTCATCTTTGGGAACACAATAAGGGACGCAATTTCTGCAAAAAAAGATGAGGGCATAGAAGTCAAGTATGTAAAAAAGAACTGGGCTGTGGGAGACTTGAAGCCTGAGCATTACTTCGTATGCACGGATTATGGCGCAGAGCATACCGAGTCTGGGAAAAAGGTTGGAAAGATAGAGTACGTTGATTCGGATCAATATATGAAGTACTCAGTGGGAGACAGCCAAAGTATTACTGTGAACACTTTAGCGAAATCAGTGTACACGCATGATATACAGATGCACCTGAATGATATTGAACACACAATTTCTTCCTTGGATACGGCAGAGGCTAAGCAAGAGAGGATTAAATCACTTAAGGCAAAGCTGGCCGCGGATACCAGTATAACAGCTGCTGCCAGAGCTACACAGGAAGAAAACCTGGAGATGCTTTCCGATGCCGTGAAAAAGGAAGTGGACTACTATAAGCAGCTTCTCGATAAACAACTGTCCAATGGAATGGCCTTTGCACAAGAAAAATTCGACCAGGTGAATCTTGCCAGTACTACCTGTGGGACTGAGCATAACAGGCTTCAGATTATTCAAAATAGATTAACTGAGTACCAGACAACGGTCAAGACCCAGGCTTCGGATAATGAAAATATCACAATCAGCGATGTGATGATCCAGGTGAATGAGGCCAGTCTCTCTTTCAATGCGGCCCTCATGGTTACTGGAAAGATTGCACAGCAGTCACTCATCAATTTCATCTAATGATATGCCTGCCGAAGTCCCGATTAGCGGACTTCGGCAGTATTTGAATACAGAGACAAGAGTACACATAAAGGGTCTAAAGGGAGGTTATCATGCAGGTAAAAACAAAAATTTTTGGAGACATCACAGTAGACGATGAGAAGATCATTACATTCCCCGCGGGAATCGTGGGGTTTACTGACTTAAAAAAATTTGCCCTTATCCATGACTCAGAGAAGACTGATGGAAGTACCCTGAGCTTTCTAGTATCTATGGATGAACCGGCGTTCGCAATGCCGGTCATAGATCCGCTCTTGGTAAAGCCCGATTATAATCCCGTGGTGGAGGACGAGATATTGAAACCTATAGGGAAGCTGGATCCCGATGAGACCCTATGTTTGGTCACAATGACTGTGCCACATGAAATTGAGAAGCTCTCCGTGAACTTGATGGCCCCGATAATAGTGAATGTCTCCACAAGGATGGCGGCACAGGTCATTTTGGATGATGACGACTGTCCTATAAAATTCCCTGTTTACGAAATTCTTTCCAAGGCGAAGAGAGAGGCTGAGAAATCGGCAGGGAAAGGAGGGAATTAATGCTTACTTTATCCAGAAAAAAGGGCGAATCCCTTGTTGTCAATAATAATATCGAGGTGACAATCCTGGATATCAGGGGCGATCAGGTAAAACTGGGAGTCGCAGCCCCGAAAGAGGTACCCATTTACCGAAAAGAGATTTACGATGAGATACATGAGTCAAATAAAAATGCAGTGTCGATGGAGGGGATGGAAGCCTTAAAAAAAATATTCTAGCTTTAGGATTAAGGGGTTGAAGGAAGCTCGCTTCGATTCTTAGGGTTGAGTTTTTTAAACTACTTTATTTTAGGTTTTTGACCGATATAAGTATAAGAAAAGTTTAGGCAAAAGGGTTTTTGTCCCCAAAATCCAGCTTTTGCCTGCTGTTTTCTGTGTGGAAAACTGAAGTTCTCAAAGAGGAAAGGAATCTATGGCATTGAGTCGCATAATATGGACTCTATGCAGCACACAAGGAGGTGGAGAATTTGAATGCAATAGGTGGCATAAATAATGCAGGTTATTCTGTGCCCGCTCGCAATGGACCAAATACTCCGGGATCTCCTCTAGCTCTAAAGCAATCAGCAGAAGAGAGTCCTCAGATTGCAGAAAAGGAAGATACTAGAGGAAATGACGTAAAAAATAATCAGGCTGATATGCCTGAGATTGAACGGAGTGTTAAGGATGAAGTGAAGACAAACGCTATGCAGGCATCCATGCTGACACCTACAGCGATGAGCGTGAGTGGCGATGCCATGCCGGTTCAGGCACAGAATGAGTATTATGATGATTTGGTTGTGACTGCTTCAGGAGCCAAGGAAAGCAAGTCGGCAAATAATGAGATCAGGAAGGCGATCGAAGAATTAAATAAGAAGATGCTTGCGAATCATGAGGCTATCTTCGGCATTCATGAGGACACAAATCGGGTAACAATCAAAATTGTAGATAAAGAAAATAAGAAGGTAATCAAGGAGATTCCGCCTGAAAAGACTTTGGACATGATAGCGAAGTTATGGGAGGCTGCGGGGATCTTAGTTGATGAAAAGAAGTAAGGGGGATAGATATGTCTGATTTACTTAGAATGACTGGCCTTGCCTCTGGCATGGATACGCAATCCATTGTAGAGGGGCTGATATCGGCACAGAGATATAAGACCACGAAATTGCAGGGCGAACAAAAGAAGGTAGAATGGAAGCAGGAGGCTTGGAAAACAATGAATTCCAAGCTGTATAGTTTCTATACTGGGAAGCTCTCGGATGTCAGGATGACTGCTACTTATAGCGCCAAAAAGTCAGTACTCTCCGATACGAGCCTGGCTACAGTGAAGGCGTCATCTAATGCCGTGCTTGGGACTCAGGAACTAACAGTCGAAGCACTCGCAAAGAGCGGATACTTAACGGGTGGTCAAATTACAAAAAAGCAGGATGGAACAAGCATAGATGTCACCAGCAGCACCAAGATAAGCGATTTGGGGCTTATGGAAGAAGGGGGGGCATCTAAGACTATTTCTCTTAAAGTCGGCGGAGAAGATAAGAGTGTGGAGCTAAAAGCCGATATGACCATGGCTCAGGTCGCAAAGGCCTTTGCGGATCAGGGCTTGAATGCTAGCTTTGATGCTAATCAGAAGAGATTCTTTATAAGTTCCAAGGAAAGTGGATTGGCGGCAAACTTTACTATTGGCAGTACAACGGATAATAAGACCCAGTCTCTTCTTAATGGACTTGGGCTTACAAGTGCTGATGCCGTAAAAAGAGATGGAAAAGATGCTGAAATTACTCTGAATGGAGCGAAATTTACATCAAAGACCAATACCTTTGATATAAACGGTCTTTCCATATCTGTGAATAAGCTCTCAGATAAAGATGCAAGTGGCAATTCTGTAGTCTCCACCCTGACCACATCTACAGACGTGGATGGAATCTATGATACCATCAAGAGCTTCTTCAAGGAATATAATGAGCTCATCAAGGAGATGGACACAAAGTACAATGCTGACGATGCCAGTAAGTACAAGATGCTGACCGATGATGAGAAAGAGGCTATGAGCGAGGACGAGGTCGAGAAGTGGGAGAACAAGATTAAGGACGCCCTTCTCAGGCGGGATGCTAACCTTGACAAGGTTATTAGCTCTTTCAAGAATTCCATGATGTCTGCTATCGAAATCGATGGTAAGCAGTACTCCCTCTCCAATTTCGGTATCAATACCTTGAATTATTTCGAGGCCGGCGATAATGAGAAGGGCATGTATCATATCGATGGCAACGCCGATGATGAGACGACTAAGAGCAAGGACGATGTGCTGAAGAAGATGATTGGAAGCGACCCTGAGCTGGTGCAGAAATTCTTCTCGCAGCTTACATCCGGGCTCTATAATTCCCTTCAGCAGCAGATGTCCAGAGTTGAGGGCACCAGGAGCTATGGTAAGCTCTACGATGATAAGCTTTTGCAGAGCAGCTACGATAAGCTGACCAAAGATATTAAAGAGCAAGAGACATATGTGTCCGATCTTGAGGACAAATACTATGAGCAATTTGCCAAGATGGAGACTGCTCTTTCTAAAATGCAGAATCAAACAAATTCACTGGCCTCAATGCTAGGCTGAGGAAATTCGGCGAGGCCGCATGTTTGATTATTTCGTAATGAGTCCTAAAATTACATCAGGAGAAAAATAAATGATAGCTTCCAATGCCACGAATCAATACATGAGAAATAAGATCTTGACCGCATCGCCAGCGGAGCTTACCCTCATGCTTTATGATGGCTGCATCAAATTTTGCAATATTGCAATAAGGGATATTCAAAGTAAGAATTTAAGCGGAGCCCATACGAATATAATGAAGGCGGAGCGGATAATAAATGAATTCCGTTCCACCTTGAACCACAAATATCCTGTAGCTAAGGATTTCGATAATGTTTATATTTACTTGGAGCGAAGAATGGTGGAGGCCAATATCGCCAAGGATCCGGAGATACTATCGGAATGTGTGGAGCATCTTCGCACAATGAGAGACACATGGGTAGAAGTGATGAAATCCCAGGGAGGGGCAGCATCGAAAAGATGAATGAGACCTATATCCGTATACTTATCGATAGTCTTGAACAGAAGAATTCCATCTTGGATCAGGTCATGATTTTGGATCAGGCGCAAACAAAGATAGTTTCTGATCCCAATCCTGATTTGAATGAATTGGATCGAAATGCAAGAGAAATCGGTGAATTGGCTGAGAAATTGAATCTGCTTGATAATGGGTTTGAAAAGGTATATGCCCATGTCAGAGAGGAACTAAGCAACAACCGAGAATCTCATAGGGATGAGATACTCCGATTGAAGGAACTCATCAGCGAGGTGACAGAGAAGAGTGTCAAGATACAAGCTGAAGAAGCCATGAATCGGGACAGGGCTAAGAGGTGCTTCGATGAAAAGCGTAAGAGCATTGGGGGCAAGAGGAAGTCGGTGAATGCGGCAAGTGCTTATTCGATGAATATGAGAAGCGCAGCCGGCAGGGGCGATTCATTTTTCTTGGATAAGACAAAGTGAAGAAGGGGGCACTGAGGAATAACTCAGTGTCCCTTTTTATTGAGCTATTTGCGGTTTGCGTTTGTTTATGATATATTACGAGATTGTTGCCTATGGCAATGGAAAAAAATGCAAGGGAGATTTTAGATGAGTACCATCAAAAGAGCAGCGAGGGTCAAGGAGTTACTCTCGCTTAGGTTTATGAAAGAGATAGTGTCAATCTATCTCTTTCTAATGTTCGTTATCTATCCACTTTATTATGAGAATAGGTATTATAACATGGGGGAAGCCAAATGGAATTTCTTCAAGTTCTGGTCCTATTCGATAAGGACCGATTTTATACCCTGGTTTCCAAGCATTCTGCTTTTCATGGTAGCGTTTTTTATATGGTATCAGGTAGATTTATACAGGAAAGGAGGCTTGAAAGAGTACTGGGATTTTAAGAAGAACTCAATCCTGGATCTTTTTGTCTACGCCTATCTTGCGCTTTGCCTTATTTCTACAATATTGTCTCCATATAAGGACACTATAATTGATGGATATAATGGTTGGTATATGGGACTCAAAGCCCAGGTCGCCTTTGTTTTGATTTATTATTTTGTTTCTAGGTTCTGGCGATGGGACGAACTCATGCTCACTCTTTACATGGGTGTATCTGCGTTGGTCTATTTGTTCGGCATACTTAATAGATTTGGGTCAGACCCATTGGGGATGTACGAAGGATTGGATGAATACTATATCCCCCAATTCCTCTCTACCCTGGGGCAGTCGACCTGGTACTCCAGCTATGTCTGTGTCATGCTCCCGATAGGCTTCTTCATCTATTGGCAATACGAAAAGGATTATATCAGGATTCTTTCCGCTATCTATGTGGCAATGGGATTCATGACGGTTATCACTGACGATGCGGACAGCGGTCTTTTTGCGCTGGTTGCCTCTATTTCTGCGCTCTTTTATTTCTCCTTCGAAGATACGAAGAGAATGAAGAGATTTATAGAACTACTTATAATAGGACTTCTGGGATGGCGGCTCGTTGGTTTGCTGCAAATAGCCATGCCTGATAAGGCTATTACTTTTCCGGGTCTCATGACCTTTGGCAGCCAGCACCCTATTTTTTGGCTGTTCATAGCCTTTCTTTGCGGAGTCTATTATCTAATAAAAAAAGCAGAGAAAAATGAAGGTTTTACCATCTCGAAGTTCAAAATTGTAAGGAACGCATATTTTGTATTTCTTGCAGCAGTTATAGTTCTTACTACTGCCTATATAGTGATAAATACTAAGGGGATGCTGCCAGATAATCTATCCAGCACTAATCAATACCTGCTGTTCGATGATTCTTGGGGAAATGCTAGAGGTTCTTCTTGGAGAATTACAGTAGATTCCTTGATTAAATCAGCTACTGGCGATCCTATGAGGTTCATATTTGGTGCAGGTCCCGATGGATTTTTCAATACTGTCTACAAATATCATGGTGATGAATTGCACGAGATCTGGGGTCAGGATACTATATTGACATGTGCGCACAATGAATGGCTCACTCAAATTGTTAATATAGGCCTTTTAGGGGGACTTGCCTATCTTGGTATCTTTATTGGGGCGATAATCAGATTTGCGAAGAAGTCCAAAGAATGCCCTGAGACAATTGCGCCAATTCTTTGCATCTGTTCCTATATGGCTCATAATTTCTTCTGCTATCAGCAGATTATCTGCACTCCGATGATCTTCATCATAATTGGAGCGGGAGAGACGCTTTGTAGGATCGGGAAAGAGCCCATCTGGGAGGTCAGCCAATAATGTACGATTATCTCATAGTAGGAGCTGGTCTCTACGGGGCTGTTTTCGCAAATGAAAAAAGAAAGCAGGGGAAAAAATGTCTCGTGATAGATGAGAGAAATCATATTGCGGGAAACGCCTATACAGAGAATATTTTTGGCATAGAAGTACATAGATACGGAGCGCATATTTTTCATACTGATTCTAAGGAAGCCTGGGAATATGTGAATACTTATGCGGAATTTAATAGATATACGAATTCTCCGGTAGCCAGATATAAGGATGAGGTCTATAATCTTCCCTTTAATATGAACACTTTTCATGCCTTGTGGGGGGTCAAGACACCTGCTGAGGCCAAGGAAAGGATAGAAGCCGAGATTGAGGAAGCTGCGAAGGAGATTGAGAAAAACGGCGGCGATAGGCAGAATCCGGCGAATCTGGAGGAGCAGGCTTTGCTCTTAGGTGGAAGGGATATCTATGAGAAGCTCGTCAAGGGCTATACCGAAAAGCAGTGGGGGAGGGAAGCGAGGGAACTTCCTTCCTTCATAATAAAGAGACTGCCTTTTAGGTTTATCTATGACAATAATTACTTCAATGATCTTTACCAGGGAATACCGATCGGCGGTTATACAGGTATGGTTGAGAGGATCCTGGATGGGACAGAAGTCAGATTGGGAGTAGAGTTCAGCAAGGTCAAGAATGATATATTGGAGGAATGTGGGAAGGGCTGCGAGGTCGTTTATACGGGCTCTATAGACAGGTATTTTGAATACACACTCGGCAACCTTGAGTATAGAAGCCTTGAGTTTCGTACAGAAGTCTTATCTCAAGATGATTTTCAGGGGAACGCAGTAGTGAACTATACTGAATATGAAGTCCCCTATACGAGGATAATAGAGCATAAATATTTTGAGGAATTTGGTTCTCTGCCGCGCAAAGCCAGAGAAAATACAACAGTGATCACTCGGGAGTATCCTGCAAATTGGACTTTGGGAATGGACTCCTACTATCCAATCAATGACGACAAGAATAATGCCTTATATAAGGAGTATGAAGAATTAGCCAAAGATCAAAGGAACGTACACTTTGGAGGCAGACTTGGAAAATATAAGTACTATGATATGGATGACGTGATTTTGGAGGCGATTAAGGATTCCAAAGAATGAAGAAAGAGAGCTGCGGGGAAGCAGCTCTCTTATTTTTGCGATAAGTCCGTCAAGCGGCCGCGGGAAAAGCACGAGCGGATGTTTGACGGTCTTGTTTCTCTGGCAGCTCCAGATGCCAAATGTACGCATCGGCTGATCGAGTAAGGGGCGCTTTTCCCCTGCTCGATTAGCAATAGCTTGAAAACATCATTCCAGTATAGATGCTGGTATTATAGGGATCAGGAAAATTCTTTCCCGGATTCTTATAGGCAACCATGACCTGATTAGTGTACTCCATGGGATTCAAAGAAACTTCGTTGGACTTACGTATCAGGGCATTTGCAAAATTCTGCACGGCTCCGAGGTTCGTCTTAGGGTCTCCTACCTCAGCCGACCGATAAAGCAGGTCTTGATCCACGTCTATGGTCCCGTCAGTCTTCATTGAAAGTCCCACGGCATCAAGAGAAGAACTGTAGTGATTGGCCAAGGCCCCCATTTCTTTCATTATTTTATTGCTTCGCTGATAATTCTGCGTATATTCAGCAGCTCGTCTGATGAAATCATTATAAGCACCTGCGAGACTCGTGATATTCTCGGTCAAGGCTTCTACATCGGCTTTGAGCCCTACGTGGACTGGAGAATCTTCTTCACTAAGTCCTTTCAAGGTCACTTCATAAGACTTGTCCACAGTAAAAGAATTCGAATAAGCAGAGCGCTCAGTCCCATTCAAGACAAATACAGCATTTGTGGGATCGTGGGCAATGCTATCAAGTCCAAAATATGATACAGCCCCAGAACGGCGACTGGTATCGTTGTCGCTTATCTGGAATATAGTACCGCTCGGATTCCTTACCCCGGTTGAATTGCTTTCCAGCCTTATTGCGCTTAAGCCATCGCCTCCATCCTTGATAGAAGCGGAAATTCCGATATTAGAACGATTGATAAGACGTACAATCTTATCCTGTATGGCTCTGTTCGTATCAGAATCGTTTATAGTGAACTGGAATTCGTAATCAGTATCATTGATCTCCAAATCAAAAGAATAGCTGTCCGTATCAAGGAGCATGTCATCGCTTGGCAAAAACCTCCCGATATTTACTTGGGGAGAGGCAAGCGAACGAATCTCTATATCGAACCCGCTATCCACATTGGAATCGGATCCTATGTAATCAACGTCCAGGATATCGCCGTCGCTTGAATAAGCAACCTTTTTATCCAACACGCTGGAAGAATTTTCAGAAGTCAGGGAGGAAATGGCATTTTTCAAGTCCCTTGCATCTTCCTTTATTCCAACAGCAAAAACCTGGGTTCTCTTGCTGTAATCCGGCAGATAGAGTGGAGAATCTTCGGCTTGCTTCACTATCCGCCTATATATTTGATTCAGCTCATCTTTCTTGTGGGTATCGTAGCGCGTCAATTTTGGCGCATAAGTAGACAAATAATGATTGTAAACATTATTCAATGCAAATGCAGACATATAGGTTCCCTCCTTTCTGCAGATTGCTCGGCGCAAGGGGATCCGTCCCCTTCAACGTTTGAAAGATATGAAATATTCTAGAATCCAAACAGCCTATGTAATACTTACTCTATCATAGTAGACATAAAAATGCAATGGGTTTTTTTATTTTTATCGAAATTAGCAATTGAAAATAACCAAAGATATCAATGATTTTATTGAAAGAATTGGTAGTTTATGTTAACATTATAGATTATGTTTACTAAGAACTGCGGCTCAGAAATCCCTATGAAAACTTAGGTGATTTACATCAATCCTGCAGTCTGTGGTTTTCTTGTTGCGATTTCTTCAAAGAGGAATAATAGACTATGATATCTAATCAAATTTTGCAAAGTACACTTGAAGGACTTAAGACCATTACGAGAATCGATCTCTGCCTTGTGGATGAAGAAGGAAACTTTGTGGCAGGTACTTTGAATGAGGCAATGATCACGAGTGAGGAAGCAAGAAATTTTGCCGAATCGCAGGCAGACAGCCAGAGCATAAGAGAAAGCCAATATTTCAAGGTTTTTGGAGATAGTGGACAGCTTGAATATATTCTTATTACCTATGGCACGGGGGATGATGTTTTTTTGATCGGACGCATGGCGACTTATCAAATCCAGTGCCTTCTGACTGCCTATAAAGAAAGGCTGGATCAGGATAATTTTATTAAGAATCTTTTGCTTGACAATCTGCTTCTCATAGATATCATTAATCGGGCAAAAAGGCTCAGAATTGAGACTTCTGTCCCAAGGGTCGTGATGCTTGTTGAAACGGATGCAGAGAATAATAATGTCGCTTTGGAAACAGTGAGGGGATTCTGTCTGGATCGCCCTCGGGACTTTATTACTGCGGTTGATGAAAAAGACATAATAATTGTCTATCAGATGGGAGAGAACGAGACCCAGGAAGGGGTCTTTGAATTCGCAAAGTCGCTTCTATCGTTCTTAAAAGAAGATGGGCGTTTCAAGGCACATATAGCTTATGGCACAACTGTGGGAGAAATAAAGGACGTTAGCCGCTCGTATAAAGAGGCGAAGATGTCCTTGGATGTGGGAAAGATATTTTTTGCGGAAAGGGATATAATACCTTATAGCCAGTTGGGCATAGGGCGTCTCATTTATCAGCTTCCGATCCCGCTTTGCAAGATGTTCATAAAAGAGATTTTCCTGGGGAGGTCGCCCGAGGAATTCGATGAAGAAACTTTGACGACGATCAATAAATTTTTCGAGAACTCCTTGAATGTTTCTGAGACTTCGAGGCAGCTCTATATCCACAGAAACACTCTGGTCTATCGTTTGGACAAGATAATGAAGACCACAGGACTGGATTTAAGGGTGTTTGAGGATGCGATTACATTCAAAATAGCCTTGATGGTCTCAAAATACATGAAATATATGGAAGAAAATGGTTACTGATTTATGATTATTTTGGAAGATGTTAGCAAAACCTATTCAACGGGCTCCCCGGCTCTTAACAATATAACCCTTCATGTGAAGCCTGGCGAATTCCTCTTTATAGTCGGGGACAGCGGCTCCGGCAAATCCACTCTGATAAAGCTGCTGCTTAGGGAGCTTACCCCTACGAGCGGCAGGATTATTGTGAATAATACAGATGTGGTCAAATTGAAGCATGGGAAGATTCCAAAATACAGGCGGGGAATTGGGGTCGTTTTTCAGGACTTCAGGCTCTTAAAAGACAGGAATGTATATGAGAATGTCGCCTTTGCCCAAAGGATAATTTCTGTCCCCGGGAGGGAAATCAGGAGAAATGTGCCTAGCGTGCTGTCTTTGGTGGGTCTGGCGGAAAAATACAGGTCCCGTCCAAGGGAGTTATCTGGCGGAGAGCAGCAGAGAGTCGCTTTGGCGAGGGCGATAATAAATAACCCGCCCATTCTTTTGGCGGATGAGCCTACGGGGAATTTGGATCCAAAGAATTCTTGGGAAATAATGAATCTCTTGGATGAGATAAATAGTCATGGGACGACTGTCCTTGTCGTCACACATAATAGAGAAATCGTGAATGCCATGAGGAAGAGGGTCATAACGATGAAAAAAGGCATCATCCTGTCGGATCAGGAGCAAGGCGGTTATATAGATGAGGATTAGTACGCTGTTTTTTACTATCGGTCAAGGCATAAAGAATATTTTTAGGAATAAACTCTTTTCGCTTGCCACAGTCGCAACGATTGCGAGCTGTGTCTTTTTATTTGGACTGTTTTACTGCGTGGTCTTGAATTTTCAGAATTTTGTAAGAGAGATTCAGACAGGTGTGGCGATAACAGTATTCTTTGATGAGGGGCTTCCGGATGCTGAGATCATGAAGATTGGGGATGAAATCGCAAAGAGAACGGAAGTCTCAAAGATAGTATTCATATCCGCTGAGGAGGCATGGGAATCTTTTAAGTCCGAAGAACTGGGTGGATACGTGGATAGCTTTGGGGACGATAACCCCCTACAGGATGATGCCAATTTTGAGATATATATGAATGATGTCTCCAGGCAGGAAACGTTAGTTAAATTTATTGAGGGGCTTGAAGGGGTGCGTCAGGTGCGTAAATCGGTCATGGTTGCCTCGGTCCTTACCTCGATGAATAATTTTGTGGGCTATATCTCAATGGCGATAATCCTGATTCTCCTTTTGGTCTCGATCTTCCTTATAAGCAACACGGTTTCGATAGGAATCACGGTCAGGAGAGAAGAAATTGGCATAATGAAGCTTATTGGAGCCACAGATTTCGTCGTAAGGGCCCCATTCGTGATAGAAGGGATAATTTTGGGGCTTATAGGAGCGGCTATTCCTCTAGCGGCCATCTACTATGTTTATAGGAATGTGGTTGAATATATATCAGAGAGATTTAATATTATCTCATCTTTTCTTAAGTTTTTGACTATAAATCAAATTTTTTCCACTCTCATGCCTGTATCCTTGACCTTGGGCGTTGGGATAGGTTTCCTTGGCAGCTTTACTACAGTCAGGAAGCATTTGAGAGTATGAGTGAACAAATGAAGAAAACAGATTTTTGGGCTGGGTGCATCATAGGGGCGATGACGGTCGTTGCTTCCCTTCTCTTCGTCATGTTTGGAAGCGTCCTCCTCGGGGCGGGAGGTGACGGTATGAATAATTTCAGCCTGAATTCCAAAATGGGGGCAATTAACAGGATAATTGACCGCTATTATGATGAATATGACGAGAATTTAGATTCTATACCGATGGAAGAGGGGGTTTACAAAGGCATGGTCGCCTCATTGGGAGACCCCTATTCCGCATATTATACAAAGCAAGAGCTAGATAGATTAAATGACTCCGTCAAGGGGGAATTCCATGGGATCGGAGTATCAATCAGCGCCAATGAGGTAGAAGGCACCTTTACTGTGGTTGGGTTTACGGACGAATCGGCCGCTGAGAAGGTCGGGGTCATGGAGGGAGATGTATTCTATGAGGTCGATGGTGTGCCTGTCCAGAATATGGACCTGGATACCTTGGTGGGAAAAGTCAGGGGTGCGTCAGGCACCTCGGTCCATATAGTTTTTTTGCGCGATGGGAAAGAGATCCCATTTGATATCGAGAGAAAGTCCGTAAAGGCGAATACTGTTTCTAGCAATATGCTTGAAAATGATATAGGATACATTGATATTTCAGCTTTCGAGGCTGTTACAGTTGAGCAATTCAAGAGTGCGGCGCGCTCCCTGCAAGATCGAGGAATGAAAGGTTTAATCATAGATCTCAGAGGGAACCCGGGGGGGACTTTTGATTCAGCGGTCAAGATTTCCGATTATATTCTTCCGGCAGGGAAGATAGTCTATGTCAGGGACAAGGCGGGAAAAGAAAAGAACTATAATTCGGACGCAGAACAAAGACTGGATATGCCGATAGCTGTCCTTGTGAATGGACGGACTGCCAGTGCGGCAGAGATACTTTCGGGAGCTATCAAGGAAAACAATGTCGGGGTCTTAGTTGGGACTAAGACTTATGGAAAAGGCATAGTCCAGAATATTTTCCCGCTTTCGGACGGTTCTGCAGTGAAGCTCACAAGCCAAAAGTATTATACTCCTAGCGGGAACAATATTCAGGGCAAGGGAATCATGCCAGATTATGAAATCGAGTTTGACAATGACCTCTATCTAGAGAAAAATGAGGACAATCAATTGGACAAAGCTTTGGAGATTGTTTCAAACGCACTAAATATTAATTAATGCTATGAGTTTTCGGACCGATCGTGAGGACAATAGGATGAATAGCTTTAATTATTACGGATTTGATAAAGAAACCTATGAAACATGCCTTGACATGGTCAAAGATCTGGATTTGAGGCATATGAAAATCATACTTACCTGGTTTTTGATGGACGGTCTCTTTAACCTGCTTTTTTCCTGTCTCGGGCTTTTCGGGGTTAGCAGGGAAAGAGTCTCGTTCTATCTTGTCTATAGCGTGCTCGCTGCGTTATTCTTGTCCGCAATAGTTTTCCTTAAGTTCACGCAAAATTTCGTTATTCCTCTGATATATCTCAGCATGGCGCTTCTCATAAGCTACAGCATATTGCTATCCATAAATCAGCCATACATGGTTGCGGCGATGTATATGGTTTCCATGGTCGTCCTTGCCCTGTCCTATGTGGATACTATGGGGAGGATGGCCTTGGCGCTTCTTATTTGCTGTGCGGCTTTCATCATTTCATCAATCCTAGAGAAACCAGTCATGATAGCTTATCAGGATATTTATAATGCTGCTGTTTTTCTAAGCTTGTCGCTTCCTTTTCATTATCTCTTTCAGAGGGCAAGACTTCAAAGATTTGTCACCCATCAAAGGAACATTCAAATTCAAAGAGACTTAGTGGTGAAATCCAGCTTCGATGCCTTGACTCAGCTATTGAATCGAGGGCGGTTTTTCTCCCTTGCAGCGGATGTAGTGAAAAACCATAAGAATGAGTATGTGGCCTTATGCATGCTGGATTTGGATGGCTTCAAGAAAATCAATGACGAACTGGGTCATCAAATGGGCGATAAGGCGATTCAGCTTGCAGGAAATGCCTTGATAGATTCCCTCGGCATAGATCTTTCTGAAAAATGGTCTTTCCCGGAGAGGGCACTAGAAGAAAAAATGAGCTTTGCGGGAAGGCTTGGAGGCGATGAATTCATAGTCATAGTAAGGGGGAAAAAGAACCGCTCTTAAATCGAAGCGGCTTTGAAGGTGGCACTCGGGACTTTGAATAAAGTCGATTTTGGTGATTTGCATGGGATTCATGCCTCGTTTGGGGCTACGAATATTGTTTCAAAAGACCAGGATATAGATGATGCATATAGGAGAGCAGACGATGCTCTTTATGAGTCCAAAAAAGCGGGTAAGAACCAGATTCACTTTAGAGAGGTATCATGAGGGTCTATCTTTCGGATATTGTATATTGGCTGGGGTTGGGAATATGTATTTTCAATGTCCTGCTGTCATTTAGCTATCTTCTTCTCTATAACCTGCGTTTCTCCAGCGGGGTGCTAAAGAAACTGGCGGGAGTAGGGGCATTTTTCGTTTTTTCTTGCTTTACCTTGCAAAGCAGCTATTTGGACAGAGGAATGCCGTGGAGGGTCCTAAGCTTTGCGGTGGTTTCTTGCATATTGCTTCAATTTGTAATCATGAGACAGAGGGAATTGGAAAAGACCTCTATGGAGCTTTTGAGAGCAGTCGTAGGAGTGATTGAGGCTGGGGATCCTAACCTGGATGGTCATTCCCTGAATGTGCAGAATTTATCCATGCTGCTCTATGACTATCTCCCGATTAGATGCAAATTGAAAGTGAATCCTAAAGCTCTCGCATATGCGTCCCTTCTTTTAGACATTGGCAAGCTTGGAATTCCTAGAAAAGTCATAGATAAGCCCGGAAAGCTAGATAGCGATGAGTGGTTCATGATAAAGAGGCATCCTGAAATCGGGATGAGGATATTGGAGCCCATTGCTTCTATGGAAGAAGTGAGAGAGATGATCATGTACCACCATGAAAGAGTGGATGGGGACGGGTATTTGCAATTAAAGGGCGATGAAATTCCTTTTGGGTCCAGAATAATAGCTGTAGCGGATGCATATTCTGCGATTACAATGGACAGGTCTTATAAAGCTTCGCTCTCTTTTGAAGATGCGCTGCTGGAATTAAAGCTTTCAGCCTCGTCTCAATTAGACCCCTTATTGGTCGATATTTTTTGTTCTATACCAATAAGGAAGATAAAGGAAAGCTATGAGGAAGCAAAAAAAGTAATGGAGAGGTATGGGGGAGAGAACTTCAGAAAATAGAGGGCGATTCTTAGCCAAGAGGTTTATATTAGTGATATTAGCCTGTCTTTTGGCTTGCTGCTTTTCTGCCTGTGGCTCAGGGTCAAATAGGAAAAAAGGACCAGAAACCGGTGACAGGATCTTGAAATTAGCCCTTAGAGAGGGCACTTATGCCGATGTCATCGTAAGCTGCTTGGATAAATTTGAGAGAGAGAATCATATATATTGTGAAATATATGAATATAATGAAGATGAGCTCCATTCAAGGGTCGCTACAAATGCCTTGAAAAATAAGGGAGAATTCGATCTTTGCATGGTGGATGGATCATGGATGAGCGAATTCATAGCCAATGGAGTCCTTGCAAATCTAAGTGATCTGGGCTATGAATTGGATAATGACATTATCCCTGCGACAACTGCTGTAAGCTATCATGATGGAGATGTCTATCTTGCGCCCTATTTCGGCAATGTGACAGTGCTTCTATATAATAAGATTTTAGTCCATGCAGCAGGGTATGAGAAAGAGGATATAAATGACTTAAATGACATAATGGAAATCTGCCTGGATGCTAAGGAGCATAAGAGCAGAGGGTTCATGTATAGGGGCGATACAGAGAATAATATTGTGGTTGACTTTCTGCCAATCCTGCTTTCCTTTGGAGGATGGGTGGTCGATGAGGATGGGAATCCTACTATAGATAATGATAAGTTCAGGGAGGCGGTGAATTATTATCTGAAGCTTATCGATACAGGAGAGAGCGCGGGAAAAGACGATCTCGTCATGGCGATCGCGAATGGAGGAGCCGCAATGGGAGTCGGGTGGCCCGGCTGGTACATGGTGAAGAAGAATTCCTCTGCTGATTATATGGCATTCACGGGAAAGGCGACAGATGAGAGCACGGCTTATAATGCGAACGTATATGGAATCTGGACTCTTGGGATAGCCGGCAATAGTCCTGATAAAGAATTGGCAATTGAACTTTTGGAATATCTTATGGATTCCAGCGTTCAAAAAAGCACGATAGATATAGGCGGGGTGCCGTGTAGATATTCTTCTCTGCGTGACAGGGAAATCCTGGAAAAATATCCGCAATATGCCGCTGTTTGTGATGCATTGGAAACCGGGGTCTATAGACCATTCATTCAGAATTGGACAGAGTTCTATACAATTCTAGGAAACTATCTTCGAGATATAATCAAGGGCGATTTAACGGCCGAAGAAGGGTTAAAAAGAGCGCAAAAAGATTTAGAGGCTCTTAAAGCTGCTCAATAACAAGTGCATTTTGGTATATAGCGCTTTTGAAAAGAAAATCTAAGGAGGTGTCGGAACTTATGGATTCGTTGGGGGAAAAGAAGCTAGATTCCAAAAAAGGCGAGTACAAAAGGATAGTTTTGGTCGTAGATGATGAGGACGTGAATCGTCAAATGCTCGGAGCAATCTTGGAGTCCGATTACGAGGTCATTTATGCCGAGGATGGGCAGGATGCCATTAATCAAATTAAGGCTCATAGAGAGACTCTTTCATTGGTCTTGCTGGATCTGCTCATGCCGGAATTAGATGGTTATGAGGTCCTTAAATGGATGAAAGAGGGTAAGACCATCAATAGAATCCCGGTAATTGTGCTCACATCTGAAAAGTCTGCAGAGGTTAAAAGCCTTCAGATGGGTGCGGCTGATTTCCTGGCTAAGCCTTATGACTTGCCGGAGGTAATCCTCGCCAGAGTCCGACATTCAATTGAGCTCTCTGAGGATGCAAATATCATAAAAGCCACAGAAAATGACCATTTAACAGGACTGTATACAAGGGAATTTTTCTTCCAGTACGGAAAGATCTTTGATCATCACCATCCAGAGCTTGCAATGGATGCGATAGTGCTGAATTTCAATAGATTTCATTTGATAAACGAACTCTATGGAAGGGCCTTTGGGGACACTGTTCTAGTGGCTATTGCTGATGGGATAAGAGGGATTTTGGAAGAGTCCTCTGGAATAGCCTGCAGATATGATGCAGATACCTTCTATCTCTATACCATCCATATGAGCGATTATGACAGGCTGCTAAGAAAGATTTTAAAGGTTCTTTCAGGGGTCTTAAAGGCTCCGGAAATGCGCATACGTTTGGGAATCTATCCTGATATCTATAGGGCGGCAAGCCTGGAGGAAAGATTTGACAGGGCGCTGCAGGCCTGCAATTCCTTAAGGAATAAGTATAGTGGCTCTTTTGCGGTCTATGATATGGACATGCACGAGAGGGAGGTGTATTCTGCAAGGCTCCTAGAGGATTTTGAGCAGGCGCTTGAAGAGAAGCAATTCAAGGTGCTGTACCAGCCAAAGTACAATATAACTGGTGACAGGCCTCGCCTTTGTAGTGCGGAGGCCTTGATTAGCTGGCAGCATCCAAAGTTCGGCAGGGTGAGGCCGGATGCCTTCATTCCGCTCTTTGAAGAAAATGGTTTGATCCAGAAGCTGGATCGCTATGTCTGGCGAGAGGCCGCCGAACAGATGAGGAAATGGAGGATTAATCATGATATCATTATCCCCATTTCTGTGAACGTATCCAGGGTAGATATCTATGATCCTGAGATGCCGGAATTCTTGGATAAAATAGTAAGGGAAAATGAAGTCAATCCAAGGGACTATCTTTTGGAAATTACTGAGTCCGCTTATACGGATAATTCACGTCAGATCGTGCAGGTAGTTAAGGATTTACGCGAGGCGGGTTTCAGGGTGGAAATGGATGACTTTGGCTCTGGTTATTCTTCCTTGAATATGCTGACGGCTCTTCCCATAGATGCCTTGAAGCTCGATATGGCCTTTATAAAGGACATTTCTGTGGACAATAAAGAAATGCGAATGGTGGAGCTGGTGCTGGAAATAGCAGATTTCCTGCAGGTGCCGGTAGTGGCTGAGGGCGTGGAAGTGCAGGAGCAGTATGAGCTTTTGAAGAAGGCCGGCTGCGATATCATTCAGGGTTATTATTTTTCAAGGCCGATTCCGCCAGAGGAGTTCGGCAGACTAATTATCAAAGAAAAGAAAGGAGAATAGGATGACGCTGGAAACCTTGAGGGAGTTTGGAGCAAATGTAGATGAGGGATTGGCTCGTTGCATGAATAATGAAGCCTTTTATATAAAGATGGTAAATATGGGCATTGGAGATAAGAGGTTTGAGTCCTTGAAAGATACCTTAGAAAATAATGATTTGGACGAAGCTTTTGAAATGGCTCATGCGCTGAAGGGAGTGGTGGGGAATCTTGCTTTGGATCCGATTTATGGGCCTATGAATGAGCTCACTGAGCTCCTTAGATCCAAGACTCCAGGGGATTATATGGGACTCTATAATCAAATGAAGACCCAGAGAGATCGCCTTTTGGCTATGGCGGATTGACGTTTGGTTTTAAGAAATGGGATATGTAAGTTTTTTTGATATGCCTAAAAGTTTCGGTCTGAATAAGGGAGATACTGTCTGGATATCATCTGACGCAAAGCGTCTCCTTTATTCCGCAATTGAAAAGGGAGAAAAACCGGACTTAAATGAATTGATAGATGGCATTATTGATATAATAGGAGAAGAAGGCACCATTCTCATACCGACCTTTAATTGGGACTTTTGCAAGGGAAAAACCTTTGATATTGATAAGACTCCATGCAAAACTGGAATCTTGGGTAAAGCCGCCTTGAAGAGAGATGATTTTTTGAGGACAGCCCATCCTATATACAGCTTTGCAGTTTGGGGGAGGGAGGCTCAGGGATTAGCTGCACTAAACAATAAGAGCTCCTTCGGAATAGATTCGCCCTTTACTTTTTGCAGGTCGGAAAGGGCAAAAAATGTCTTTATAGATGTGGAGTGTCAACATTCTTTTACTTTCGTACACTATGTGGAAGAGCAGACAGGAGTCCCATATAGATATCTCAAAGATTTTACATCTGGGTATATCGATAAAAATAGGTTCGAGGATACCAGGACATATTCGATGTATGTCAGGGATTTGGAAAAGGATGTTTTTGTTACAATTTTTCCTTTAGAAGAAGAATTTCGTGAAGCGGGTCTCTCTTGGAGATATGAAGTTAATGAGATTCCAATGAAGACGATAATCATGGGACCCACATATGAGATCATAGAAAGGTACATAAGAGATAATAAAAGCAGGAAAATTTGCACCTATTTAGGTCAATGAAAAAGAGAGACAACCTTGCCTTATGAAAAGGCAAGCTTGTCTCTCTTTTCACATGAAAGTAGAAACTTGAGAGCTTTAAGTACTATGATTGAGACTTTGTCGAATTTAAGGTCATGACTTCTTCTGCTTAATATTCAGGAACCTGCACCTATTTAGGCATGCGAAGATTTCCTGCCTTCGGGGGAGGGTCAAGCCTGTGAATACATAGGATGAGCCATCGCAAAGCACATCAGGACCCTCCTTGTCTAATTTTTCCATCAAACTGTCAATGCAGGTTTTCAGAGTCTTGGAACCATCGAAGCCGTGCCTTGAAAGGTAGATCACTGCTCTTGCAAGTGCAGTGGACTGCCCGCCTTCCATGAGCTGCTCCAAGCCACGGATAATGACGTTTTCGTGGTCGATCAAAAAGCTATCTAGTCCCATGGTCTTAGTCTTTACTCTTCCTGACAAATCAGGGTGACGTATGGGCTGTGGCACCCGGTCTAAATTGATTTTTTCCATTGTTGAGGAAAGAGACTGTTCAATGGGATATTTTTTCGCGGTTTCTTTTGCTTTTTCTGTAATGTCCACGGGAACGTATTTATCCATTTGGATAATAGTATCTGCTATATGGAAGAAAGAGCCAAAGCTGCCTGCTACCAGAATGGTAGAAATACCCGAAGATTCATACATTGGTCTTATCTTTTCTATGAAGGGAGTGATTGGCTCGTCATCCCGCAGGATAACCTCCTGCATGAGGGCGTCTCTTACCATGAAGTTAGTGGCGCAGGTATCTTCATCGATTAGAAGAAGCTTTGAGCCGCTCTCAATAGCCTCGATCACATTCGCAGCTTGAGACGTAGACCCGCTGGCATCCTCTGTAGAAAAGGACACGGTGTCCCTTTTATCGGGCAGATTCTTGATGAAAATTGAAATATCCGTCGAATGGACTGATCTGCCGTCTTCGGACCTGATTTTTACGGCACTATCGTCCGTAATCACATATTCTCTTCCATCGCCCTCTATGTGGTTGTAAACCCCGGTTTCAAGCGCCCTTAGCAGGGTGGACTTGCCATGATATCCGCCGCCTACTATTAGTGTGATGCCATTCTTGATTCCTAGACCAGTGATTAGCCCCTTATGTGGGAGATTGAATTCGACTTTTAGAGAATCGGGAGATTTGAATACATGCGCATCTTTCATTGGCAGAGAAGACACGCCGCTCACTCTAGGCAGTACTGCACCATCGGCTATAAAGGCTGAGAGATGATTTTCCCTTAATTGTTCCCGGATGAATTGCTGATCATCAGATAGATCTATTCTCCTTTGCAAATCCGTTTTTTTGCTTGGTGAGTAGATAAGCGCATTAGAAACGCATTTTGGTATATAGTCGAAGAGCATGTTTATAAGCTCATCGGCAGAGATGGTACGTCCTCTGGCGGGAAAGCCCACTTCAAGCCGATAAAAAACAGTCCCATTTTCAGGATCTATCCGACAGGCTGTCCTTTCCATGACTTCTTGGCCTGGTTTTACTGTGAAGATGCCTCCGCTTTTTCCAGAGCCTCTAGCCATTCTATCGTACCTTGATGCTTCGGATGAAAACCTGCGGCATAAATAATCCTGCAAAGCTATCCTGCGGTGCTTAGGCTTTAAATATTCAGAAGGAAATAGCGCAGTTTTTCCAGAGACTTCCAACGTGATATGGGATGGTGAAGCGAAAGGGTCGCCCTGCACATGGTCGATATGCAGGATATAATTAGGGAATTGCCAATGCCCTGTGGTTTCTTTGTAAGCCGGGTATCCCCTGTGGTCGATTGAATAAAGCAATTCCCTTAAATCTCTGTCTTTTCTAAGTGATCTCATTTTATACATTCCCTATATATACATATTTTAAGTGCGATTTTGCGATTTCAGCGAGTGTTTTCAAGATTTCAATATCTGTGGGCGGAGAAACGAACTTATAACGAGGGAAATATCTTGTTATATGAAGAGGAATATCCCTATCAATGGACGCGATCCATTGTGCCTCGTTCTCCATCTCATCTTTGGAATCGTTGAGATTAGGCACTATCAGCGTGGTAAGCTCAATATGGGAGCTTTTTGCGGCATTCTTGATGAAGAGCTTTACAGTATCCAAATCACCACCTAATTTTTTATAAGTCTCATCATTGAAACTCTTGAGGTCGATATTCATGGCATCTATATTAGGGGCGATTTCAGATAGGACTGAAAGAGAAATGCAGCCATTGGTTACGACCACGTTCTTCATTTTGGCCTCAGAAATCAGGCGGGCAGTATCACGGACGAATTCAAATCCGATCAAAGGCTCATTATAAGTGAAGGCAACGCCTATATTATTATCTTCTTCTCTTGCGCGCATTGCTATGGAAAGAATCTCCCTGGGGGTGTATTCTCTTGTTTCAAGGTCCCGTCCATCACTCCTTGAAATATCGTGATTCTGACAGAAACCGCAAAACATATTGCAGCCGAAGCTCCCAAGAGAGAGGATATTGCTGCCCGGGAAAAAGCGCCTGAGCGGCTTCTTCTCAATTGGATCCAAGGCAAGGCTGGTCAGTACCCCATAGTTACGGCTTTTTATTTCCCCATCTAGAAATAATCGCCCCTTGCAGGCGCCTATTTCTCCCTCGGACAAAGAACAGCCTCTATGGCAGACATTGCAGGTTTTACGCGCCATTTTTTTATCTTCGCTCATACAGGACCTACTTTTTTCCGACCAAGGCAGTGCTGACCGCCGCATATTGGCTGTTCAGCTTAGAGACATTTTTCAGCATTATCTCAGCCTCGTGCTCTGACTTATGCACGATTTCATCATAGTTATCAATCAAAGCCTTGACAATAGGACGGTCAAATTTATTGTGATTTACTTCATCGCTTAGGATAGCGATGACCGCATCCTTTGGCTTTGGCTTTCTGTAGGATCTCTTGGATATAAGGCTGGTCACGGTATCGGCCACTTGCATTATCCTGTCGGATTTGGAGAGGTCCTTTGCCAATAGCCTGTTCGGATATCCGCTGCCATCTATACGCTCATGATGTTTGGAGACTATTGAAAGGACTTCAGGGTCGATTTTATGCTTTTCCATGAGATTCGAGGCGAGCTCGACATGGCGTCTCATGGTGGCAAGCTCTTCGGGCGTAAGGGCTCTTGGAGCCGTAAGGATGTCCATTGGGACTGTGAACATGCCAATATCATGGAGCAGCGCACCATAATGGAGTACTCTCATGTCCCATTCATTGAACCCGCCAAGCTTCTTTGCGATTTCTTTTACCAAGGTAATTGAAGTCACCGTATTTATGACGGTTTCATCGGACTTAAATTCAGAATAGTAGAGCAGGACTTCCAGGTACTTTTCTTTTTCCTCATCGGAGAAAAGGAGGGCGTTATAGAGCTGATCCAGCTTCTTTTTATATTCGCCGGATTCAAGATTGGCGAATATATCATATTTAGCATTCGCTGAATCGAAGAGATCCAAGGTTTCCTTGCTGTACTTGGTGTTTTCATAAGTGCGGAGCTTTCGGTGATCAAATTTAGACCTAAGTGTATTATGGAAGAGGTCTATGCGCCCAGCCAGATTCAAGAAATTTGAGATATCCTTTAGATCGAACTTTATACCCTTCAAGGTCTGCCAGTCCACATGACTGTACATAATGATTTTTGCAGTCTCGCCCATGGGGGAAATATACTTCAAGAAGAGATACCCATAAATGGAGTGGGGCATTGGATTCATATTCTCAAACTTCAGCATGTCTCCCGACTTCTCTACCGCAAGGGCTCCAATATCGTGAAGCTCCGCCAAAAGGGCGTATTCCGCAATCTCGAAATCCTCCAAACCTCCCCTGCACATCAGCATACAGCTAAGTATGTATGCGACCCTGTCTCCATGATTTATGAGCCGCTTATCTATAAGCCTTGGGAGATCCGTGAGGAGACCACAAAGGTTCTTGCTGGAAACAATTTCTTTCATAAACTCAACCTCATGGGGATATATCTTATGCCTTGCCGGGTTTCCTCGTGTCCTTCGACAGTGAATCCGAGATTCTCATAAAAGCTTAGGGCAGAGGGGGAGGCATCAACAGTGATAAAGGTTTGACTTTCGTACTTTCTTAAATACTCTGACAGATAATTTATAAGGGCTGTGCCGATGTGCTGATGCTGGTACTCATCTTCAATGAAAAGCAGTGAAATATGGTTTGTATTCCTTGCGGATATTATCCCGACCAAGATGTTTGAAATGAAGCAGGCAAAGACCCGGTAATTGCCCATCCGATACATCTTGTAAAGAATATCGTCATTCAAAAATGCGAAAAACTTCTCCATCCCGTACTTGGTACATTCCTCCGCATTGTTATTTAAGAAAACCCTCCAAACCAGGGATATGGCATCCACCCATTCCTCGTCCCTCAGAGGGCGGAGTATGCGTTTCATTGATCTATACAGCGATTCATGAAGTCGATCATATCGCAGAAGATATGGAATCTATCCTTTTCATGGTACAATTCGTGCCTGTCGCTTGGATATACCTTGAATTCAATATTCTTCACCCCGATATCCTTTAGAAGCTGCTCTGTCTTCAATATGTCATGTCCAAAATGACCTACCGGGTCCTCTGCTCCGGATAAAAGCAGGATGGGCAGGGATTTTGGTATGCGGCGGAGAGAAGACGGCTTATTCATCCTCCAGATCAAAGAGGCGAGAGTATAGAATCCATTCAGGGTGAAGGTCTTTTGCAGATAGGGATCTTTCTTGCTTTCTTCCACTATCTCTTTTCTGCTGGTGAGCCAGCCGAAAGGCTGCTCTGATTTTGGGAAGGCGGCAGAGAAGGGTCCCATGACCAGAGCCTGTACCATTGTGCTCCTGTGCCTCCAGCCAAAAAGCTTGGATAAGAGCCGCAGAATAGCCATTAGGGCGACTACTGCCGCGGGACTCACTTCGCAGCTTCCCATTAAAATAGCGCCCTTCAAGCCGCCGCCATACATGTTCAGATAGTTCCTTGTGATAAATGACCCCATGCTGTGTCCGAAAAGAAAGACAGGCAGGCCTTTATGATCATTCTCTACAAGCTTTCGAAGGTGATGAATGTCTCTCACAAGGGTCGTTGCAGGATCGATATCACAGAAATAGCCAAGCTCAGAAAGCGACTTGGCGCTCCTGCCGTGGCCTAAGAGATCGACTCCGACCACGCAGAAGCCTTGACTCGCAAAGAATAGGCACATTTCCTTATATCGCCCGAAGTGCTCGCTCATTCCGTGAACACAAATAAGGACAGCTTTTGGGTCTTTATCCGGGGAGTACTCTACCGCATAGAGCTGGTGTCTTTGATCCCTGGATTCATAGGTGAAGGTCTTTGGGGATTTCATTTCAGCTCTCCGGTATGAGTTTCATTACGTCGGCTGCCTTTAATCTCTGGAATAAGGTCTCAGGAGAAGGACTCACATTGGTACCGGACACAAACCGGCCCCTTCCCTTTTCATTGATATCGGTCATTGATGGCATTTCTGTGCTTAGCTCGCTTAAGATTTTGCTGGAAGTTTCCGGAAGGAAGGGGAAAAGCAGAGTGGCTCCGATCACTATGCTGTCGCATAGATTGTACAGCACAGTGGAAAGCCTGTCCGACTTCGCCTCATCCTTGGAAAGCACCCAGGGTTCTGTCTCATCTATGTACTTATTGCATCTCTTGAAGAGATTGAAAATGGCGGAAATCCCGTCCGCCACGTGCAGGCTCTCCATAGAAGTCTCCAGGGCTTTTGGGGCGGCAAGCACAGTCTCGTAGAGGCTGTCATCCACATCCTCTTTCACCCCCCTGTCCTCTACCCTGCCCCCAAAGTATTGATTCGACATCGAGATAGTGCGCTTGACAAGGTTCCCCAGTGTATTCGCAAGGTCTGAATTAAATCTTTCGACCATGAGTTCCCAAGAGATGACCCCATCGGTCTCAAAAGGCATTTCGTGCAGCACGAAATAGCGCACTGCATCTACGCCGAAAATATCAGCCAGGGTATCGGCGTAAATTACATTGCCCTTCGATTTAGACATCTTTCCGTTTTCTTGGAGCAGCCATGGGTGTCCAAAAATCTGTTTGGGGAGAGGGAGATCCAAGGCCATAAGGAAAATCGGCCAATAAATGGTGTGGAAACGCAGGATGTCCTTTCCGATCAGGTGGAGGTCCGCTGGCCAATATTTGAAAAATAAGTCTCCATGGCTGCCATCGGCGCTGTAGCCAATGCCGGTGATGTAATTCACCAAAGCATCCAGCCAGACGTATACTACGTGTTTGGGGTCGAAATCCACCGGGATTCCCCAAGTGAAGGTAGACCTGGAGACGCATAAGTCCTGAAGCCCGGGCTTCAGGAAGTTATTCATCATCTCATTCTTGCGCTGCACGGGCTGGATGAATTCAGGATGCTTTTCGATATGCTCTATGAGACGCGGCGCATATTTGCTCATTTTGAAGAAGTACGCCTCTTCATGGGCTGCTTTCACCTCCCTGCCACAGTCCGGACACTTGCCGTCAACGAGCTGGGAGGGAGTCCAAAAGGACTCGCAGGGGGTGCAGTACATACCTTCATAGGAACTCTTGTAGATATCTCCCTGGTCGTAAAGCTTTTTAAATATTTTTTGAATCTGCTTCTCGTGATAGGGATCCGTCGTGCGCATGAATTTATCGTAGCTGGTGTTCATTAAATCGAAGATCCGCTTTATTTCAGAGACAGTGCCATCCACGTATTCTTTAGGGCTCACGCCAGCTTCGTTCGCCTTTGTCTCTATCTTCTGGCCGTGTTCGTCTGTACCTGTCTGGAAAAAGACATCGAAGCCCTGCTGCCTCTTGTAGCGGGCTATCGCATCAGCCAGTATGATCTCATAAGTATTGCCTATATGGGGCTTTCCCGAAGCATAGGCTATAGCAGTCGTAATATAATATGTTTTCTTGTCATTTGACATGAGGCTTCGTCCTTTCAAGTCTAATTTATCTATTCTACAGTAAAGCGCAAGTTATGTCAATTTATCGTGTATTTAAAGCCATTATTGCATCTATAGCCTTGATGCATGCGTTTCTGAAACCGTGTTCCTCGAGGGATGAGACTCCAACTATGGTGGTCCCGGCGGGGGATGAAACCTGGTCTTTTAAGACCCCTGGGTGAAGGCCGCTCTCGGCCTGCAGGGCTGCGCTGCCCTCCAGGGTCCTGGCAATGAGCCTGTAGGCCGTTTCTCTAGGAATACCGTATTTAACAGCAGCGTCCCCAAAAGCTTCCATCATGAGGTCCGCGAAGGCTGGCCCGCAGCCCGATATTGCCATTCCGATTTTCATTAGGCCGCTCTCCAGTTCCTCGACCGACCCAAGCCCCCGAAATAGCTTAATCACGAAATCCCGCATTTGAGAATCGAATGAATTCTTTTTCTCGAAAAGGAAGACCCCCTTGCCTATCTTAGCTGGGGTATTTGGCATGATGTACTGCAGAGGAATTTTTTCTGCTAACGCTTCCTGGTATTTATCGAAATCCCATCCGGCGGCTATTGAGAGCAGGGCCTTCCCGTTTAAGGGGGCTGCCTTCAGTACCTCTTTTACTTTGTCAGGCTTGCAAGCCATGATCAAAATGTCCGAGGACTCACAAAGGGACTGGAGAGAGTCTTTGGGAATGAAGCCAATGGCTTCGGAGTTTGATTTCAGTTTATCTTGATTGGGGGCAAACGCAGAGATATTGGAGGCCTGGGCCAGGCCTTTTTTGATGAAGCCGTCAGCCAGGGCGCAGCCCATGCTGCCCATGCCGATAAAGCCAATTTTATAATTCATGAGTGAATCCACCTCTAAACCTGTTTTTTAATCACCCTCATTATAGCATATCTTCCTAAAGATTGCATTATTGCAGCCGCTATGATACAATAACAATTCACGCATTATCTTGTAATTGAGGTAAGGAAAGTTGGATCGTTACGAAATTAATATCAGGAAGAAGCAAATAGAGGCACTTTGCAGCAACCACGATTTCGTGGAAGCCGCCAATATTGCGGACTCGGTTGACTGGCGTAAGGTTAATAGCGTCAAAATGCTCATCCTTGTTAGCGAAGTCTATAAGGTGAACAGGCGCTACGACGATGCCAAGGAAATCCTCTTGATGGCCTATGAGCATAATCCCGGAGGGAGGAACATAGTCAAGGCACTATGCGAGCTCTCCATCAAGATGGAAGATATGGCCGGCTATGCCAGATATCTGAATGAATACAAAAAGACGGTTCATGAGTCCAGGGATGAGAATGGAGAGCTTTCCTACGACGATACAGGAGTCTATGTACTACAATATAAGTTTTTAAAGTCCCAGGGAGCCAGCGCAGGAGAGCTCATAGAAATACTGAAGGCCTTGAAGAGGGTCTCATATGAGGAGAAATGGGCATATGAGCTCGCACTGCTCTATTATCAAGATGGGCAGGAAGCGAATTGCATATCCGAGTGCGATGAGCTGATAGTCTGGTTCGGCACCGGCAAATATGTGATGAAGGCGATGGAGCTTAAGCAGGAGTACGTTGGCCTGACGGAGGAACAGCAGCGCAAGTACGATGCCTGGAAATACGGTGAACAGGACATAGATTCGTATGTACAAAACGATTTTGAAGAGTACGACTCCCCCTCTGAGGAGACGGCTGCAGATCCCAATCCTGTCCCTGAACCAGCGCCTGAGCCTGAGATTCCAATAGAAATAAAGCAGGTCGATGCCTCGAGAGGACCCACCAGGGAGATACCGCAAAAGGATATCCTGGAGATGACGGGTGCGAAAGAGGAGGAAGAGATACATATCATGCCCCTCAATATCGGCATGAATAGCACGATGAATCTCCAGGCGGAGATTAAGAAGAATTTGAAGGAATTTCTTTCGAATACAGGGAGGATTCCGGGTCATAAAGAAGTCAAGGATAAATTGTCTCCGGGGGCAAAGGAAGAGGCAGCTTCGGATGAAAAAACTGAAGCAAAGATAGAGCGGGCAGAGAAGAAAACCGTCACAAGACAGGAAAGGCTTGGTGCAAAGACTCAGCAAGATTCAATGAACGAGCCTATTAAGCCCGAAAAAAAGGACGAGGACGTTGCAGAAAGGGCGAGTGAGGAAACTATTGAGGCAGAAGCGCCCGCACAAGCAGGATTAGAGGTAAAAAAAGAGAAAGCGGATGCGTCAGAGAAAGAAATCGAGAAGCCTGCGCCCGCCCCGGCTATAGAGGAAAAGGCGCAGAGCCGTGAATTCCCGGAGTCTGATTTTAGGGAATCGCAGAAGCCCGCGAATTACCCGGAATACCTTTCGGAGGACTACTATGGGCAGGTGACATTGAATGTGCCAAATGAGCCTGAGCAATTAGAGCGCCAAATCACTGGACAGATGAACTTCAATGAGGTCTTGGAGGCGTGGAGCGGGAAAGAGAGCGTTGGTTTCGATGACAGACTGGTGAAAGCCTTCAATTCCGCGGATTCGGCCCCCGCTGAGGATGAAGGGGAAGATGCTGTAAATAGCGAGAAAGCGTCAAAAGCTTCAAAAGAGGCTGAAACAGATCCTGGATTTGCGGACAAAGAGGTCAAGCAGGAAACTGCGGATGACGATGGGAAAGCTGCCCTGCAATCGCAAGGTGAAGCCGAGAAAAAAGATTTGCCCAAGCCGCCCTTGGTCCCTAGAAAAGTACAGGAAACGGTGCGAAGGGATTCCGAAGAACACGTGATGCGGGAAGAAACGCAGGAGCTGGAAAAGGCAGAGGACGATACGAAGTCCGTAGAATCACCTCTGGTTTCAGAAGTTTTGGAAGAGAGCCATAAAGAAAAGCCAGAACCGGAAAGAGGAGCTACGGTAAAAGCACCTGCCCCCGAACCGCAGGCACCATATATTACCTATGGAAAAGATGAAAGCTCTTACGTGGATATCAGAAGGGAAGAAATCCCGGCCACAGGACGCATACCGGCAGATGAAGTGAATTTGACTGCTCTTCTTCATGCTGGTCAGGGTATGGATACAACCTTTGAAACGACTGTCCAAGAAGATGGATTTATTGATGAGAACGCCTTATATCGTGAAGAGGATTATGCCGAGGAAAACAATTATTATCAGGAAGGCGGATACATTGAGGGAAATGCCTATAACCAGGGCGGCGGGTATATTGAAAATGAGGTTCCTTATCAGGAGGATCAGTATCTAGGAGGCGGCGGGGAATATGCTTTCACAGATGAGGAATCGTTCGTTGAAGAGAATGTCGATTCGCCCGTTCTAATGCCCGAACCCTTGAGAAGGGATCCGACTGAAGGGCTTTCGGCCGACGAGGAAGAATTGTTCTCCGATTTCCTCGTATTTCCTGGAATGTCGGATGTCATTTTAAACGCCTTGAATGACATTAGGATGAAGGGCGATAGCGGCAATGTGATAATCACGGGCAATGAGCAGAATATGAGGGTGAAGCTGGCAGCGGCTATCTCTCAGGACCTGAGAGACACAGATGACGCATTCATTGGCAAGATTGCGAAGATTTCTGCGGATGACTTTAATTCCAAGAATATAGAGAAGGCTATTGTAGGCCTGGATGGAGGGTCTCTCCTTATACAGAGCGCCGGCCGGCTTTCTGAGCATGCTCTTTCGATAATGGGAAGGGCTATGAGACAGAATGGGCTCAATCTGATTTTGATGCTGGAAGATAATAAAGCCCCAATGAGGGTACTTGAGCATAATAGAGCCTGGCCCGGGGATATATTTAATGTTAGAATCGATATTCCATCATTCTCGAATCAAGACCTTGTGAATTTGGCAAAGGATTATGCGAAAGAAAAGGAATACACCATTGATGACATGGCCATCCTTGCTCTGTATCGCCGTATCGACGAGCTTCAGACTGCGGATCATAAGGTGACTGCCGAGGAAGTAGAGAAAATCATTGATTCAGCGATTGCGAGTTCCAACAAAAAGACAATTGCGCATCTTTTTGACTTGTTGGGCGGCAAGCGCTATGACGATGATGATTATATAATCCTAAGAGAAAAAGATTTTGAACGAAAGGGTTGAGTTATGGAGAAAGTAAAAGTGACCGGAGATAAAACTCTGGGAAGTGCGGCTCTATCTAAGAATGAGGTCGGAACAAATAGTCAGGCTGCGCCTGGAAAGATGGCGGAGAGCGTTGCCAAAGAAGTCATTCCTGCGAAAGAGACAGTTTTTATTTCTAAAGACGATCAATATTATTTTGGGCATGGAGTCCATTATGAGATTTATAGGAAGCTTGGAGCCCATCCTTCAACAGAGAATGGTCAGGACGGATTCTTTTTCGCTGTCTGGGCCCCGAACGCAAGGTATGTGAGCGTAGTTGGAGAGTTCAATGAATGGGATAAGGACAGGAATCCCATGAAAAAGACTGGCGAAATAGGCTTTTGGGAGCTCTTCATTCCGAATGTAGTCTCGGGTCAGTTGTATAAATTCTATATTGTCAAGTCCGATGGGAACATAGTCTATAAGGCGGATCCATTTGCGAGCTTCTGCGAACTGCGCCCGGGCAATGCTTCGCGTACCTTTGATGGGAGATATTTCGTCTGGAAGGATGAAGATTGGATGCAGAGCAGACAGAAGAAAGACATGCATAAGGAGCCCCTTGCAATCTATGAAGTGCATCTGGGTTCTTGGATGCGCCATCCGAACCGACCTGACGAGGGATTCTATAATTATAGGGAGTTTGCGGACAGGCTGGTAGACTATCTGAAGAATATGAAGTTCAACTTTGTTGAGCTCATGGGGATAGCCGAGCATCCCTTTGATGGGTCTTGGGGATATCAGGTCACGGGATACTATGCTCCAACATCCAGATATGGGAATCCAGATGATTTCCGCTATTTAGTGGATTTATTGCATAGGAATAAGATAGGGGTGATCCTGGACTGGGTGCCGGCGCATTTCCCTAGGGACGAGCATGGTCTTGCAATGTTTGATGGCACGCCTCTTTATGAATATGCTGACCCGAGAAAGGGAGAGCATCCAGACTGGGGGACGAAGATATTCGACTATGGCAAGAGCGAGGTCAAGAATTTCCTGATTGGGAACGCTATCTACTGGATGCAGGAATTCCATGTGGACGGGCTCAGGGTGGATGCGGTCGCCTCCATGCTCTATCTTGATTACGGTAAACAGAATGGGCAATGGGTGCCGAATAAGTATGGTGGAAATAAGAATCTCGAGGCGATAGAATTCTTTAAGCACTTGAATTCCGTGGTTTTGGGACGGTTCCATGGGGCTATGATGATAGCGGAGGAATCAACGGCTTGGCCTATGGTTACAGGCGATGTTGAGGACGATGGATTGGGCTTCAGTTTCAAATGGAACATGGGTTGGATGCATGATTTCTGCGATTACATGAAGCTGGACCCGTATTTCCGAAAGGACAACCATTATAAGATGACCTTTGCGATGAGCTATAACTCATCCGAGAAGTATATCTTGGTGCTGTCCCATGATGAGGTCGTGCATCTTAAGTGTTCTATGCTGAATAAGATGCCGGGCAGTATTGAGCAAAAATATGCGAATCTCAGGGCAGGCTATGCTTTCATGTTCTTCCACAGCGGGAAAAAGCTCCTGTTTATGGGACAGGAATTCGCTCAGGAGAGGGAATGGAGCGAGGAGAGAGAACTGGACTGGTTCCTTTTATCCGACAGTGGGCACAGGCAGATGGCAACCTATTTTGGCACCTTGCTTGACATTTATAATGAGTATAGCGCGCTTTGGGAATGTGATTCAGAAGACAAGGGCTTTAAGTGGATTAATGCTGACGATACCAATAAGAGCCTGTACTCCTTTATACGCAGAAATTCCGATGGGAAGGACTCCATTGCGATAGTGGTGAATTTTACGCCGGTTCAGCACGATGACTATCGCATGGGGGTTCCGAAAGCCGGGAACTATACATTGGTCTTGAATAGTGATGAGACGAGGTATGGAGGGACTGGCTGCGAAGTTCCTGAGATAGTTAAGGCCAAGAAGGGTGAATGGGACAATATGCCTTATTCAATCGGTTTCACTCTGCCGCCTTTCGGGGCTGTTGCCTATAAATTCGATGAGGACACGCTGCCTGACAGCCTGGATTCAAAATTGAAGAAAGATTTATAATTTGCGAAGGCCGCTATGGATTAGTCCGTAGCGGTTTTTTGTGCGATAAGGCCGTCAAGCGTCCGCGGGAAAAGCACGAGCGGACATTTGACGGTCAAGTACATCTGGCAGCTTTGGCTGCCAGATGTACGCATAGCGTAGTCGAGCAGGGAGCGCTTTTGCCCCTGCTCGATTGATTTCGCTGCAGCACTTGTAGAAAAGATAGTTCTATCCGAAATAAAATAGAGGTTTTGATGCCAAAGGCGGCGTGTGGCCGGCGCAAAAGAAACGAATAGAGCAAGACTGAATATTTGTGGGAGAAAAGATGAGGATAGAGTTTTCTGAATTGCCTGCAGCGACTGAGAGAGATGCGCTGCTAAAGAAATATGAACCATTGACTGTTAGCAAAGGACAGTCCAGTGGAGCTGCAAACGGATTAAAGGTCGATATTACTTCGTTAGAGTCGGACTTGAATATGTATGGCTTTCAAGGCAAAAAGCTTAAAGCGGGAAAGATTGGACAAGAAAATAGCTTGGAAAAGAGCCTAAGAAAAGCCTCTAGCGGAGTTTTCGATGAAAAAGCCTATAAGAACTACATGGCTGTTATGAGTAATACCATGTCAAATAAAGACTTTATGGCTTTGCAGGATGAAGGGTGGAAGATATCCAGCATGAGCGCAGAGCAGGCGGTCACGAACCTGGACAGGATAAAGGTGACGCTTGCCAGAGCCGGAGTCAATGTGGCAGGGTATACGGACACGGTGGACAAAGATACTCTCGAAGCTATTGCTGGGGGAGCCGCCGCGGCGGCAGGGGTAGCAGGAGAAATCTCAGCAAATTCAGCGCCCCAAAAGCAGGACATGGTTGTGAATTTAAGCGATTCCGAAATGGAACCCGCTCTTCCCCATTTTAACCGAATTAGCGAAGAAATTGCTCAGAACACGATGAGTCCGGAAGAAGGGATGTCTAGCCCGATTTCTCAGGGTCTGGAGAAAGAAACTTTGACCATAGAGCCTAAACTGTCCCTAGAAAGGTTTTCTAAAGTCGATAATCAGCCTGCATTATCAGATAATCCTACCGTATATAAGCAAGAAGCAGCGGATGGGGAGCATGAAGAGTTCAACGATGCGATAGTCCCTGCTACAAGACAAGATAAATCCTTTGACGCCGCTTTGAAATTGTCCAATAAACTGCCAGATGATTTTTTGAAGATTCCAGATAGCCTGACTGATTATGATCTTCCGGATACAGATAAGAACGTAAAAAGGGTCCAAGAAGCCCTTTCTTTGGCGCACAGTATTCAGCCATTGAGCGAAGAAACCATGGAGTATCTGTGCATCAATGAGCTTGAGCCTACAATTAGAAATGTGTACGAGGCACAGTACTCATCAGCGCATAGGAATCCTGCAAAGATTGGGAAAGCTGCTTATTTTTCAGATTGGGAAAGCGGTTATATAGGAACCAAAGGCGGGACTGAAGAGATAATGTCCCTTGATAAGGATATAAACAGGGTTATAAGAGAAGCAGGGCTCGATCCTGAAGAAGAAATAAAAAGGGACGCAGTTAAGCTTATAGAGAGAGGAATCCCATTGGAACCTCGTACCTTGGGATTCTATGAGGACTTGAAGCATTTAGAGTTCCCGCTAAAGGACGAGGAACTGTTTCCGGAAATAGCGGCAGCGATCCAGGAAGCGAAAGAGCCGGAACAGGCTTATATCATAAAAGGCTATAGGGCCTTGCAAAGAGCCAGGAATCTCTCAGAGACAAGGCTCAAAATGATGGGCGAAGCCAATAGGGAGCTTATAAAGAGTGGGTATGCAATCGATACAAATGATCTAGAGGCAGAGGTTCGAGACTTAAGGAGTAAGGAAAGGCTGTTCTTCAGGGCTTTCTTTGGAGGCGAGGGGGTTAGTGAAGAAGAAATAGAGACAAGGAGCAATCTCTTTGACCGCACTGTGAGTACTGTGAAAGAGATTCGTACTATGCCAGCCTCTCTTATTGGGAGCTTTATTTCTGCCGAAGATTTCACTATAAATGAGGTCTACGAGGCGGGGCTTTCTGAGAGGGCGAAGTATGAGGCAGCGGGAAGAAGCTATGAAGCTGTTGGCACCGAGGTCAGAAGAGATCTGGGAGACTCCATCTACAAGGCATTTCAGAATATCGATGATATCCTGGATGATATGGCGCTTGAAAAATCTTTAGATAATGAACGAGCAGTCCGTATATTGGGATATAATTCAATAGAAATCAACCATGACAATATTGAGCATATTAAATCCTTGGACTTGGAACTAAGCACCTTGCTTGACAAGCTCAATGGTGCGACAGCGGCAAAACTCATAAAATCGGGAATAAATCCCTTGAACATGCCGATAGATGAGCTGATTGAAAAGATTGATTCACTTTCTGGTGGGGAGACAGATGAAGAGCATTATGCCAAGTATTTGCTGAAACTGGAGAGAGAGGGCTCTTTTACAGAAAAAGAGTCACAGTCCTATATAGGGGTCTTTCGGCTTTTGAGGGCGATAGAAAGGTCTGATGGAGCCGTGCTGGGCAGCCTGATGGAGACTGGAAGGACTCTTACGCTATCAAATCTCTTGGGGGAGCTTCGAAATAGCAAGAAGAAGGACAAATTTGACCTGGAGATTGGTAATCAGGAAGGAAGAGTGGAATCGAGGGAGGATCCTCAGCACCTGAAGATTGATGCTCAGATTGAGACGGCTTTCAATAATGATTATTTGCGGCGGGAATTTAGTGAGGCTTACAGAAATTTATCGCCTGAGAAGCTGCATAATGCGGGCATTACAGAAGATTCTACTTTGAGGGATCTCATTAATTTGCCTAAAGGGAGGGATGATGATGGTACTGATTCGGGAATTAATAAGCAGCTTTATAAGGAAGAATTAGAGTCCATAGAAAGAGCCGCAGAATCAGACCGTGCCATTTACAGGCTTCTTCGCGCCGCAAAGGTAGAACTAAGTGCCTCGAATATAAATGCCTGTCACGAGCTTCTCTTTAGCAGGGGAGAAATGATGAAATCCATTTTTAAGCTTAAGGATGAGCGAAAAGAAGAGGAAAGGCTTAAGGGTAAGGCAGAGCGTTTGGCAGAGCTTTTTGGGGAAGGGGAGGAAGAAGCTGAGGAAGCATATGAAGATTTTATCGAAGATGCCCAGACTTTATTAAGGGATGAGCTTTTTAATGCCGATAAATATATAGATATAAGGGCTCTTCAATCTATAAACAGGCAGCTCTATGTGGCTAAGGCTTTTTCGGCAGTAGAGAGCTATGAATTGCCAATTGTGACAGATGGCTTTGTTACGAGCATGAACCTGAGAATCGTCCATAATGGCGGGAGGAGTTCCCTGGCGATTTCCATGGAGACGGCAGAGGCAGGACAGCTGCAGGCGAGATTCAATGTTGATGAAGGGAAATTGAATGGTATTATTATATCCGATTCAGTGGACTTTCATGAAACTTGGAAGGATGCACAATCGGACTTTGAATCTCGGATAAATAGAGAGGGTCTTTTACTTGGTACAGTGAATTTTGCAGAGAATAAGGCACTCAACATAAATAATTTGGATTCGGTAGGTGATGAGTCTGAGAGCACTGTCCAAAAGACAAAAACAGCGGAACTTTATAAATGCGCAAGGGCTTTTATAGGGACAATGAGGCAGATATTAAAATGAATACGCAACATACGTGCGTTAATTGCAAATGATGCACATGGTCATATAAAGCAGGTGATGACACAGGCGGCATATGGCAGGTGTGCAGGGAACGAAAGAGGTAGGATCTTATGAAGATAAACAGCAATATTACTGCATATATAACAAATAATGCGCTTCTAAGCAATGAGAAGCTTTTCGCAAAGTCCACGGAAAAGCTCTCAACTGGCTTCAAGATAAACAGGGCGGGGGACGACCCTACAGGCTATGCGATTTCCGGTAGGATGAGGGAGCAGATAAAGACTCTTGAGAAATGCGACATAAACGCCACGACCGGGAAATC
>JAGBNY010000031.1 GCA_017634175.1 Lachnospiraceae bacterium | reverse complement strand
TTAAGCAGAAGAATATAGATACCGGAATGGGACTCGAAAGGCTGGCCGTTGCGGTTCAGGACGTGGATTCCATTTTTGACGTAGATACGGTGAGGAGTCTGAGGGATGCGGTATGCGCTCTTTCAGGCTCAGAGTATGGGGCAAAGCATGAAACGGATGTCTCTATCCGAATCATTACGGATCACGTGCGCTCTGCGACCTTCATGATATCGGATGGGATCCTGCCTTCAAACGAGGGCAGGGGCTATGTGCTAAGGAGGCTGATCCGCAGGGCGGCTCGGCACGGCAGGCTGCTTGGGATAGAGGGAGCCTTCCTTTCAAGGCTGTCAGAGAACGTTATTGAGGGCTCAAAAGACGGCTATCCTGAGCTGGATGAAAAGAGGGACTTCATCCTGAATGTGGTCACTCAGGAAGAGAATAAATTTGAAAAGACCATTGACTCCGGGCTCTCCGTATTAAAGGACATGACGGCGGAGCTATCTAAAAACGGGGAAAAGGTGTTATCGGGGTCAGAGGCGTTTAAGCTCTATGATACCTTTGGCTTCCCGTTGGATTTGACCCGGGAGATATTGGAGGAAAAGGGCTTTTCTGTAGACGAGGGCGGTTACAGGGCTGCGATGCAGGAGCAGAGCGACCGCGCGAGAAAGGCCAGAAAGAAATCGAACTACATGGGGGCGGATGCCACGGTTTATGAAGAGATTGATGCCGCCCTTCAATCGGCCTTCGTGGGATATGAGCATACAGAGTACGATGGAAAGGTCATTGCGCTTTGTTCTCTGGCGGCAGAGGGCGAGGGGAACGATGAGGTGGTAGATGCTTTGACCGATGGGATGAGCGGAGCCATTATCACGGATTTTACCCCTTTCTACGGTACCATGGGAGGTCAGGTAGGAGACAAGGGGACAATAATCGGACCCGATGGGGAATTCCAGGTAGAGATTACAGAGCATGTAGCCGGCAGCAAGATTGCCCATATTGGCAAGGTGATAAGGGGGATGTTCAGGAGAGGTGAGAGTGTGTCCCTTAAGGTGGACATGGAGAACAGGGCATCGGTCTGCAGGAATCATTCAGCCACCCACCTCTTGCAAAGCGCACTGAAGGACGTGCTTGGAAGCCATGTGGAGCAGTCTGGCTCCTATCAGGATGCGGGCAAGACCAGGTTCGATTTTTCCCATTTCGAAGCGATGAGCACGAGTCAGATTGAAGAAGTCGAGAAGGAAGTTAACAGGGAAATCGCTAAGAGTATCCCTGTTGTCACTGAGGTGCTTTCTCTGGAGGATGCGAAGAAAACCGGGGCCACCGCCCTGTTTGGCGAAAAATATGGAGACACGGTCAGAGTTGTCGAAATGGGCGATTTCTCGAAGGAGTTCTGCGGGGGCACCCATGTAAAGAATACCGGCGATATCCAAAGCTTCAAGATCATATCTGAGTCCGGCGTGGCAGCGGGAGTCAGGAGGATAGAGGCAATCACAGGGCAAAACGTGGTTTCTTATTATAAGGAGATAGAGAACGAGCTGGAAAAAGCAGCCGCTTTGTTGAAGGCATCCAAGTACGATGTATCGGACAAAATTCAGAAGCTTCAGGATGAGATTAAGGAACTGCGTTCTGAGAATGAGTCCTTGAAGAGCAAGTCAGCGGCGGATTCACTCGGGAATATTGAAGATAAGATAAAAGAAGTAAAGGGGCTTAAATTCATTGCCTCAGAGGTTCAGAATGCGGATAGGGCAGCGCTTCGAGATCTTTCGGATAAGCTTAGGGAAAAAATCCAGGAGGGAGTGGTCGTGCTCATATCCAAGGCAGATGGACGGGTTTCAATCGTTGTTTCTGCCACGGAGGGAGCTATCAAAAGAGGGGCTCATGCGGGGAATTTGATTAAAATAATTGCGCCATTAGTTGGCGGCGGCGGCGGCGGTAGGCCGAATATGGCAGAGGCTGGCGGCAAGAACCCTGCGGGGGTGCCGGCTGCGCTTGAAAAAGTGGGACAAGCTTTAGAGGACATGATATAAGGCTATTAGAGCGGATTTTGGGACACCTGTGTAAGGATTTTACGCAGGTGTTCTTTTGTGCGATAAGGCTTGCAAGCGTCCGTTGTGCTCGCATGCGCGGGCATTTGAAAGCTAAGTACATCGAGCGGCTTGCCGCGAGATGCGCGCACAGCGTAATCGAGTAGGGGACGCTTTTCCCCTACACGATTCTTATAATGATTGTAACTATTCAGAATCCCCTGCCTGCACTTCACAAAATTTGATTTCTTAATCGATTTAGACAATCGGAAATCAAATTTTGCTCAGTGTGTGGGAGGTAACGATAGTTACTTATGATTCATAAAAACGATTATTAAATGGAGGAGTTTTTAATTCATGTCTGATGTGGATTCTAGAAAAGTATTCGCAGATAATCTGAAGTTTTACATGAAGCTGCGAGGAAAAAATCAGTCAGATTTGATGAAAGAGCTAAAGATTAGTTCGTCTACCTTGTCTAATTGGTGTACAGGATTGAAAATGCCAAGAATGGATAAGGTTCAGCTATTGGCAGATTTTTTTGGTATCGAAAAATCAGATCTGATTGACTCTAGGGAAGGAAGAACTGAACCCGATACCTATATCCTGGATCCTGATGAGATTGAATTATTATCCAATTACCAAAGATTGGACAAAAAAGGAAAGCATTTGCTTTTGGAAAGGTCGCATGAACTGGTGAAGCTTGGTTTCTTGGCTGATTCGGACAGGGACCCTAGAGAGATAGGCAAAGTGGCTGAAACTCCGCCCTATACTCATATGAACAATTCTTAAAAGATGATTGAATCCTTTGGGCGATTGTAGAGGGCATAGAGCTTCTCTGCTTGAGAAACGGATGGAAAAGTCTTATGTTTCTCCCAAGATACGAGGGTGCTCTTTGAGATTTTCATGAGCTGTGCCGCTTCTTCCTGAGTAAGGTCTGCATTCACTCTCGCGGCTGCCAGGCTTATTTTTAAATTGTTAGGAATTACATATTTCTGCACAAGTGGATTCCTTTCTTGGAGATGAAAGATGTGTCCATAATGCTTCTTTAATTGCTTTCGTGAGAATCAGAAAACCCTGAGACGCCATTTATTATAAGAATATCTCGCTTTAAGCGAGATGTCAATTAAATTTACTCGCATAAAGCGAGAGAAGTGGAAGATAAATGCCAGAGAAAAAAGATTTAAGTAAGCTCAGTCCCATGATGCGTCACTATATATCTACAAAGGAAAATTATAGGGACTGTATTTTGTTTTATAGACTGGGCGATTTTTATGAAATGTTTTTTGAGGATGCTGTCACGGCCTCGAAGGAATTGGAGCTTACCCTGACTGGAAAGAGCTGCGGGATGGAAGAGAGGGCGCCTATGTGCGGGGTGCCTTTTCATGCAGTAGATAATTATATAAATCGCTTGGTCTCTAAGGGTTACAAAGTGGCCATCTGTGAACAAGTCTCGGATCCGAAATCCTCAAAAGGGATGGTTGAGAGAGAAGTCGTGAGAGTGGTCACTCCGGGGACCAACATGAACGTGGAACTCATGGACTCAGGGCAGAATAACTATTTGCTGTCTCTATATGTTTCGAAAACGGGACAGATAGGTCTTTGCTCCGCCGACATAACCACTGGAGAGTTTAATATTACTGTAATAAAGGGATGTGCGGATCTTTTAGATGAGCTTGTTCGACTTAGGCCGCGTGAAATTATCAGTAATGAAGGCTTTAATTCAACAGAAATAGGGCAAGAGGTAGTCCTTAAAAAGGAACTTATCGGCGTATCTTTGCACGAATTGTCCGCTTCTATGTACCAAGAAGACAGGGCAAAGGCTAAGATACTCGCACATTTTGGAGCGATGAAGCTGGAAGCCTTGGGATTATCTGAGCTGGAAGCCGGGGCTGTGGCGGGGGGAGCGCTTTTATCCTACCTATCAGACACCCAGATGATGGAACTATCCAACCTTACAAGGATTAATACCTATAATACGGACAATTTCCTTTGCTTGGATCAGACTGCGAGGAGGAATCTGGAGCTGATTGAGACTATGAGGGACAAAAGCAAGAAGGGGAGCCTTCTTTGGGTCTTGGATAATACCTGTACTGCCATGGGAAGCAGGAAGCTCAGGTCTTTCCTGGAAGAGCCCCTTCTCTCGAAAAACGCTATAGAGAGGCGGCTGGATGGGATCGAAGAGCTGATTGATTCAGTCATGGTCAGAGATGAGATAAGGGAATACCTTCAATCGGTCTATGATCTGGAGAGGATACTTGGGAAAATTAGTTACGGGAGCGTGAATCCCAGAGATCTGATTTCTCTCAAAGTATCGCTTTCGGTGCTTCCAGCATTGAAATCTTGCCTAGAGAGATTTAGATCGGACATATTAATAGGTATTAGAAACGGACTCGATGAATTGGATGACATAAAAGAATTGATTTCAAGCTCTATTGAGGATGAGCCGCCTCTTGCCCTAAAGGATGGAGGGATAATAAAGGCGGGATATAATGAGGAAGTGGATTCTCTGAGACAGGCCGGCACCGATGGAAAGAAATGGCTGTATGAGATCGAAGAAAGGGAGAGAGAGAGAACAGGGATTAGAAATCTCAAGATTAAATTCAGCAAGGTTTTTGGATACGCCTTTGAGGTCACGAATTCCTTTCTTTCCCAGGTACCGGAGGATTACAAGAGGAAACAGACACTTACGGGAGCAGAGCGATTTATCACAGAGGAATTAAAGGAGCTTGAGGACAAGATCCTGCATGCTGAAGAGCGGCTCTCTTCCTTGGAATATGGTATTTTTTCTGATATTAGAGATAAGATTAGAGAGCAGGCTGATAGGATACAGAGTTCTGCGAAGGCAGTAGCCCTTTTGGATGCCCTATGCTCCCTTGCTGTTATTGCTGAAAGAAATGAGTACAGGCGGCCTGAAATACGTACAGATGGAAAGATCCTTATAAAGAATGGCAGACATCCCGTGGTGGAACACATGATGAATACGGAATATGGGTCTTTTATTCCGAATGACGTAGTATTGGACAACGAGGAGAATCAAGTATCAATAATAACCGGCCCCAATATGGCTGGAAAGTCCACATATATGCGTTCCTGCGCGCTAATCACTCTAATGGCGCAGATTGGCTCCTTTGTGCCCGCAGATGAAGCCCAGATATCAATAGTCGACAAGATTTTCACTAGAGTCGGGGCATCTGATGACCTTTCATCGGGACAATCAACTTTCATGATTGAGATGACGGAAGTGGCAAATATACTCAGGAATGCCACAGCGAAAAGCCTTTTGATTTTGGACGAGATCGGGAGGGGGACTTCTACCTACGATGGGCTTTCAATTGCGAGGGCGGTGGTGGAATATATTTCAGATAGAAATAAAATTGGCGCAAAGGCTCTGTTTGCGACCCATTATCACGAGCTTACAGAGCTGGAAAACGAGATTCCGAATGTTAAGAATAATAGCTTCTCTGTCAAAGAAGATGGCGACAGGGTAGTGTTCCTGCGTAAGCTGGTGAGGGGAAGCGCTGACAGGTCTTATGGGATTGAGGTTGCGAGGCTGGCTGGAGTCCCAAAGGAAGTGCTTCAAAGAGCGGATGAGATCCTAGAAGATTTGGTGAAGAAAGCCGTTAGGTTCAATGCGATGGATTCAAATGAATCCCAAGGGTCTTTGGAGCTTCATGACGATGCAAGGTCTGTTCATGAGACAAAGAAGACCTATCGAAAACGTCCGCAGGAGGATCCGGACCAAATGTCCCTCAATATGGCAATGAATGACAAAGACATAGTAAGAGAACTGAGAGATGCGGACATAATGAGGATGAATCCGATGGAGGCCATGAATTTCCTCTATAGTCTCCAGAAAAAAATCGTCAATCGATGGTAGGGATTCGAATGAATATCAAGGTTTTAGATGAGAAAACAATAGATAAAATCGCGGCTGGGGAGGTGATTGAGCGCCCGCAGTCCGTGGTGAAGGAATTAGTGGAAAACTCTTTGGACGCCGGAGCCGATTCTATTGTCATAGAGATTGAGAATGGGGGAGTGGACCTCATTAAAATCACTGATAATGGGCGGGGAATCGACAGGAATGAGGTGAGGGCTGCCTTTCTGCCTCATGCCACTAGCAAGCTGAAATCGATTGACGACCTTGTTAATTTAAAGACTCTGGGCTTTCGGGGAGAGGCCCTCTCCAGCATAGCCGCTGTGGCAAGGGTCGAGCTCTTGACTAAGACCCGTGAACAGGATTCGGGAGTGAGATATTTGATTGAGGGAGGGGAGGAAAAATCGATTGAAGATGCCGGAACTATAAATGGGACTGTTTTTATTGTTCGAGACCTCTTCTTTCATGCCCCTGTCAGGAAAAAATTCCTGAAGAGCCCTGCCACAGAGGCTGGATACGTGATGAGCCTTGTGGAAGAATTGGCCCTGTCCAATACGAGGGTCGCTTTTAAGCTTATAATTAATGGTCAGCCCAGGCTCATGACTCGGGGAAACGGGGATCTTGCTGAGACCATATATAGGGTCTATGGAAGGGAGATTGCTGATTCTCTGCTTACGGTAGAAAGTAGAAGCGATTCCTATGATCTCACGGGCTTCATAGCAAAGCCCATGATTGCGAGGTCGAACAGGAACATGGAGAGCTACTTTGTAAACGGGAGATTCGTTCGGGACCAGGTGATTTCAAAGGGGATAGAGGACGGATATACGGGCTTTCTGATGATGAGAAAATTCCCATTTACGGTACTTTCGTTGGAGGTGATCCCGGGGCTCTTGGATGTGAATGTCCATCCCAGAAAGAATGAGGTACGTTTCTCAGACCCCCAATCTGTGTATGAATTCGTCTCAAAGGCTGTCCGAAGCACCTTGTCCGGCAAGGAATTCATTAATCGAATGGAGTTCGGCTCTTCGAATGTGATGATTTTCCAAGGCATACATAGGGAGAAGGAGGATTCGAAAAATAGCTTGAATGGCTCTTTGTCTCAAAAGACGGCTTCAGAAGCCCAAAAGGTGGAGAAATGCGAGAATAATGAAAGTTTGTATACTGTGAATCGTCCTTCTGAATTTCAAAGCTCGGACAGTCAGGGCACTCTAGGACGGGCTTCGGACAAACAGGAATCGATGGTTCGTGAAGTCCCGCCTTATAGGATAGCGCCAGTCTCTCAATCGGCGGACAGCAGCGGCGTTGATACAGAAAAGATAAAGCCCGAACAGATGGATTTATTTGAAGAGAGGATTCTGTCCAAAAAAGCGGCTGCTGAATACAAGGTGATGGGGCAGATATTTGGGACTTATATTATCATAGAGTACAAGGACAAGATGCTACTTTTGGATCAGCATGCGGCTCATGAGAAGATACTCTTCGAGCGATTCATGAAAAAATTCAGGGAAAGGGTCATAGAGAAGCAGCTTTTGATGCCGCCGATTATTTTCCGTGCGGATGGAAAGAGGGCTGGAGCCCTTGAAAAATATGATAAGGAATTATCTGAGCTGGGCTTTGAGATAGAGCGGCTGGGAGGCCGGGACTATGCGGTGAGGAGCGTCCCTGCCGACCTATTTGGTCTGGATGAGGCGGAGGCTTTTGAATCCATGCTGGATTCCTTGAGCGAGAACCCGCTAAAGGGCTTGAGAAAAAGCGGAAAAGAGTCAAGGACTTTATCAGATAATTCTGAGGGCGCAAACAAGGACTCTTCAGATTTTGATGAGACTGAGACTAATTACTATAGGATTGCAACGATGGCGTGCAAGGCGGCGGTAAAGGCGAATATGAAGCTTGGGATTAGGGAAATGGAGGCTATGGTGGGAGAGCTCTTGACCTTGAATGATCCCTATAGCTGCCCCCATGGCAGGCCTACGATTATTGAGATGACAAAAAGGGATTTGGAACGAAAGTTCAAGAGGATAGTATGAGTCCAGATAAGGATAAGCTGGTCATTGTTTCGGGACCGACCGCCGTTGGAAAGACGGAAATCTCGATTAAATTGGCTAAAAAAATTAATGGGGAGATAATTTCTGCGGATTCGATGCAGGTTTACAGGGGCATGGATATCGGGTCCGCCAAGGTTTCGCAGGGTGAAATGGACGGGGTCCCGCATCACTTGATTGACATACTGGACCCTAAAAATGATTTTAATGCCGCGCTCTTTAAGTCCTATGCTTTGAGGGCAATGAAAGGGATATATGAGAGAGGGAGGATTCCAATCATTGTCGGCGGCACCGGGTTCTATATCCAGGGGCTGCTATATGATGTAGATTTTTCCGAGCAGGCGGTGGACTTAGAGGCAAGGGCTAGGTTCACAGAGCTTTTAGAGACCAAAGGGGCGGAGTACCTTTATGGAATCCTTAAGGAAAAGGATCCGGAATATGCCGAAATTACCCCGATGCAAAATTCTAAGAGGGTGATAAGGGCGTTGGAATTCTTTTCCTCTACTGGGAGAAAAATTTCTGACCATAATAGGAGGGAGAGGGAAAAGGAGTCTGCCTATGAGTCTTATTATTTCGTCCTCACTCTCCCTAGAAAGGTACTCTATTCCAGAATAGAGGAAAGGGTGGACAAGATGATATCCGATGGATTGCTCTCAGAAGTTGAAAAACTGAGAAACTCAGGCTGCACTAAGGACATGACATCCATGCAGGGACTTGGCTATAAACAGCTATTCGCCTATCTGGATGGGAGGATGGGTTATGAGGAGGCGGTGGACGCTATCAAGAAAGAGACGAGGCACTTCGCAAAGCGCCAAATGACCTGGTTTCGTAGGGAAAAGGATGTGATTTTCATCGATAAATCAAGGTATGAAAGCGATGAAGAAATCATTTCGGAAATAATAGAAAGATTTGAGGGTAAAATTTAAAATAATGCTTGACAAGAATATAGGATTATGGTATTATTTTATTCGCTGTTGACGAGTGAATCTTAATTCGCAATAGCAACCTAAATTGAATTAGCGGAAGTGTCGGAATTGGCAGACGAGCAAGACTAAGGATCTTGTGAGTGTATTCTCGTGAGGGTTCAAGTCCCTTCTTCCGCAGTCAAAGCCCCTAACTATGTAGTTAGGGGCTTTTTGTTTTGTAAGGCTATTAAGCGGACTCCGTGTTCGCACGAGCGGACATTTGATAGTCAAGTACATCGTGCGGCTTGCTGCGAGATGCACGCACGGCGTAATAGAGTAGGGACGCTTTTTCTCCTACTCTATTATTGGACATATCTCAAGACCAAATTTAATGAAGTGAGGGTAAATTATAGGATAAATATAGGGATCATAAAGGCGGCAGCGACCGTGATGATTTTGAGCGATTGCTGCCATAATTGTTGCAGAGATTTTTAGTTGTCTTTGCGTTTTGCCTCCGCAATTACCTCGTTGATTAGCTCTAAGGCAGCTTCTGTCTCTCCCTTTTCTAAAAGAACTTTTAGAGATAGCAAAACGGTTAGTAGTTCTAATCTTGTCATGATGATTTACCTCCTTTTTTGTTACGATTATTTTAGCATATTTTACAATAAAAATAGGCAGTAGCCTTAAATTTCGAAGTTGTTGCTATTTTTGTATACTTGAGAGTTTTATTGAAGATATGAAAACACCTTAGTCCTCAAAATATAATTTTTGAAGTCCCTCTTTCATCGCTTCAAAAGCGATTGTATAATCCTCTATGATATGATGACACAGTTCATTTGCGGCTGCCTCGCTAATCCTTAAGACATCCGATTGGAACCACATATACCCCATCCTCGCGTTTGTAAGCGAACCGGCCCTTGCCGACCAGCACCATCATGAAGGAGGGGCTGTTCATTTTATCTGTGTCAATCTT
>JAGBNY010000030.1 GCA_017634175.1 Lachnospiraceae bacterium | reverse complement strand
GTCCAGGTGCCTGCAGGAGCGGGCTGGGGCTTTCCGCAATTGGAGCAGAATTTGCCTGTATTGGTCTGACCGCACTCGCAGGTCCAGCCTCCTGCCGCCTGTGGCTGTGCAGCTTGCTGAGGCTGCATCGGTTGAGGCTGCATTTGCTGCGCCTGCATTTGCTGGGCGGCTTGCTGCGCCTGCATCTGCTGATTCATCGCGAACAGGTTTTGGGCGTTCATCCCACCAGCGTTCATGGCCATATTCAAGCCCGCAAATCCCATCATTGCGCCATTGGGGTTGTTCCCTGCGGCCTTCATTGCCTCTGCCTGAGCGGCTGTAAGAGTGGCTGCCGCCATGCCTGGATTTCTGTTGATCGCATTCCTCTGGGCTTCCTTGATCATCTTCTCATCTTCTTCGGAAGCTTTTACAGAAGAAACGCCGAAGGAGGCCACTGCGATTCCTCTTTTCTGAGTCCAGTCTTTCGAGAGGACTTCATTGAGGGCGGCAGCGATTTCGGTGGTGTGACCCGGGAGCGCGCTGTACCTGACCCCGGCATCGGAAATCTTTGCGAAAGCAGGCTGTAGAGCGGTCAATAGCTCTGTCTTTAATTGAGAGTCAATATTCGACCTCTCATATTCATCGGATACATTCCCGCATACATTGGTATAGAAGAGGATTGGATCCACTATCCGGTATGAGTACTCTCCAAAAGCCTTGATTGAAATATCTATATCGAGGCCGATGTTATTATCGACTACCCTGAATGGTACAGCATTTGCGGTGCCATACTTATTCCCTATAATCTCTTTCAGATTTACATAGTAGATACGCTGATCCTTTGGCGCGTCCCCGCCGAAGGTGAAACGCTTTCCGATATTCTTGAAGGACTCCTTAATGCCGTTTCCGAGTCCGCCGCTAAAAATCGAGGGCTCTGTAGAAGCGTCATAGGTGAATTCTCCGGGCTCGGCACAGACCTCAGCGACCTTTCCCTGGTCCACGATGATCATGCATTGCCCGTCGGCTACAGCGATTACGGAGCCGCTGGTGATGATATTGTCCTCGCCCTTGGTATTGGTCGAGCGGCGTTTCTCGGACAGCTTCTTCCTTCCCCTGGTGACAAGTATGTCAGCATCCATTGCCTCACAGTAGAAGAATTCCTTCCATTGGTCAGCTAGTACCCCTCCGGCAGCATTCATTATAGCTTTTACAAGTCCCATTTTTGCCTCCTTTTATGTTTCCGTTCCCGCACCTGCTGTGTAGGCTGTCTGATTAGAAGCGGTGGGGATATCAGTAACTATGTTAAGACTGCACTGCAGCGTAACGGTGCAGCATATTTTCAAAAGCACTATCTTGTCCGTAGTACCGTACTGTCAACACCTTGGACAAATCTAGCCCCATGACTCCAAGTACCGATTTTGCGTCTATGATTATCTTGCTGCAGAAGATATCGATGTCAAAGCTGCAATTTTCACTAAGTTTCACAAATTCGGTCACATTGTCGGGATTTAATCTTATCTTTGCCTCGTGCATGATGCGTTACAGCAGCTTAATACCTGCCTCCTCCAGTTTCTTCAAGTCTTCGTCCATCCAAATGGAAGATTGGACTTCGCCTATATGCGCCTTCTTCAGGAAATAAAGGCAGATCCTGGATTGTCCGATTCCTCCGCCCACTGTAAAGGGCAGCTCATCGGATAGGATCATCTTTTGGAAAGGCAGGTTTTCTCTTGACTCTGCGTGGGACTTCTCCAACTGATATTTTAATGCGGCCGCATCGACCCTGATCCCCATTGAGGACAGCTCCAAGGCGCAGTCCAGCACATCGTAATAAACCAAGATGTCCCCATTCAGGCTCCAGTCATCATAGTCTGGAGAGCGTCCATCGTGTTTTTGACCGGACTTCAATACATCGCCTATCCTTGTGACAAAGACCGATCCGTGCCTCTTGCAGATTTCGAGTTCTCTTTCCTTGGGGGAAAGATTCGGAAATTCATCTTCCAGCTCCTGAGAATCGACAAAAGTGATTGAGTCCGGAAGAGAAGGCTTTATATAAGGATATTCGTCCGAAACATAGTCCTCCGTCTCTTTCAAGGCGGCGTAGACATCATTCACCATTTCTTTCAAGGTATCCAGATTCCGCTAGTTTCTTTCGATTATCCGCTCCCAGTCCCATTGATCGACATAGATCGAATGGAGATTGTCAGTATCCTCATCCCTGCGAATTGCCGTCATATCTGTATAGAGCCCCTCTCCGTGATGGAAGCCATATTGCTTAAGGGCGAAACGCTTCCATTTCGCAAGGGACTGCACTATCTCAGCTTTCTTGTCTCCCTGCTCCTTTATGCCAAAGGCCACGGGACGCTCCACTCCATTCAGGTTGTCATTGAGTCCGGTCTCCGGGAGCACGAATAATGGGGCTGAAACCCTGGTTAAATTAAGAGAGGCGCCGATAGCCCTCTCAAAAAAATCCTTGACCTTTTTCAGGGCAATCTGAGTCTCCCTGATGTCCATTGAACTCTTATAATTCACCGGTATTGTAGTAGCCATACATCCTCCTAGATATCAAAACCGCGGTAACACTGCCTAAAGCCGCGAAACAGCGTCAGTAAGAAAGAATCTCGTACCCATCTTCGGTAACAGCAACCTGCACTTCCCATTGGGCGGAGGGCAGGCCGTCCTCAGTATAGACAGTCCAGCCATTGTCCTCATCAGTAAAGATATCCTTTTTACCCATATTTATCATGGGCTCTATGGTAAAGACGAAGCCCGGAACCATCAGCATCTCCTTGCCTTTTTTTGAGGTATAGCTGACCCAGGGCTCCTCATGGAATTCAACTCCGCAGCCGTGACCGCCGATCTCATCAACGACTGAATAGCCGCAGGACTTGCAGAATTCATTTATCGCAGACCCCATATCGCCTAAGAAGCCCCAGGGCTTTACCTGTTCAAGACCGATATCCAGGGCTTTTCTGGCGTTCTCGACAAGGAGCTTTGTCTCTGGCTCCACATTTCCAATCATGAACATACGGGATGAGTCCGAATAATAGCCATTGAAGTAGGTCGAGCAATCGACGTTAATTATGTCCCCGTCCTCCAAAATGATATCGTCTGAGGGTATTCCGTGGCATACTTCATCATTCAGCGAGGTACAGACGCTCTTTGGAAATCCCTCATAATTCAGCGGGGCGCAAAGGCCGCCCATTTCCTTGGTTATGCGTGAGACCCAATCATCGATCTCCTGGGTGGAGACGCCCTCCTTGATATTCTCTGAGATATAGTCCAGGACAGCGATATTGATCTTTGCGCTTTCCCGGATACCCTGGAGCTGCTCCGGGGTCTTTATGAGGTCTCTTGTCGGTACAGTATGGCCCAAAAACTTGTAACGGTTAATCTTGTCATCGAAAGAAAGGTGGCAGGACTTATACTTCTTGCCGCTGCCGCACCAGCAGGGTTCGTTTCTGCCGGGGGTCTTCATTCTTTCGGGGAATAGGCAGGTCTCTTCAGCTTGTTGGCTGCCAAAGGTCAATTTTGCGTTCATGATTAAAACTCCCTACGGTTATAGTTTATGCAGCCTATGGTCAAGGCTGCGGTTATATAAATGATACTGGTAATGATGATCTTTGGCACATCCCTTGTGGCATAGAATTGAAGGGTCTGAAATTGAGGCGTAATCAGGACCTTTTCTAATGTAACGAATATGGGTACGTGGAAAGAGTCGGTGGCGAGCAGCATTATCACTCTGGGCAGGATGATCACGCAAAGGATGAATAGTCCATAGGCGCTTTTTTTGGTCTTGCACGAAAAGAGGAACATGTTGCTGATTGCGAGCCCCGATATTATAAGAGGCATGGCCAGCACCACAGTATAGACGAATTCGGATATAACAGAGAAATCGATGGTACCGTCATGCACTTGAAAGATAGGCGTAATAACTAAAAATGAGACCAGGGCCATTACAGAGTAAATCCCCAGGAGGATCAGCTCCGCGAAAAACTTTCCAAAATAAATATGGCTGCGTCCCAGACCGATCGTAGATTTATCTCGTATTCGAGGGTCTGGACAGGATTCCCCGAATACTATATCCGCAATAAAAATGCAGCTATAATAAGGCACCCAAAAAAAACCTTCAGCGAACATAATCAAATTGTAGGCGAAAGTCCCATCATTCATTCCATATATTATATTGCGGAAAGCAGACATCGCAAGGTTTGCCAAAAGGCAAACCGCTACGATGCCTGCTATGTAATACTTAAATGCTTTGCTTTTAAATGCTTTGCCAAGCTCCGCGCCTATGTAGTAAGTCATCGAATTTGCGTTTGCTCCGCCGTCACTCGTCTACAGAATAGTTGGGAGCTTCTTTTGTGATATGTATGTCATGAGGATGGCTTTCCTTTAAGGAAGCGGCCGTAATCTTTATGAATTTGCTCTCTGTCTGCAATGCGTGTATATCCTTTGTGCCGCAATAGCCCATTCCGGAACGCAATCCCCCGGTAAGCTGGAAAATAGTATCCTCGACGCTTCCCTTATATGGGACTCTTCCCTCGACTCCCTCCGGCACGAGTTTCTTTGCGCCCTCTTGGAAATATCTGTCCTTGCTGCCATTATTCATGGCGGATATGCTGCCCATCCCTCGGTACACTTTATATTTGCGGCCTTGGTATAATTCAAAGGAACCCGGAGCCTCGTCGCAGCCTGCGAAGAGGGAACCCATCATGCAAACTGAGCCACCTGCGGCTATAGCCTTTGTGATATCGCCTGAATACTTGATGCCGCCATCTGCAATGATCGGTATGCCTTTATCTTTAGCGGCGCTGTAGCAATCCATGATCGCTGTGACCTGCGGCACGCCGATGCCGGCCACTACCCGGGTTGTGCATATGGATCCGGGGCCTATTCCGACCTTTACTGCGTCTGCACCCGCTTCTATCAGCATTTTTGTGGCCTCTGCCGTCGCCACGTTTCCGACTATGACCTGAAGATCAGGGAAGCTATCCTTGATAGCGCGGCAGACCTTCATTACATTTTCGGAGTGCCCATGGGCTGAATCGATTACAACACAGTCTACACGTGCCTTTACCAGGGCCTCGACCCTGTCCATGAAATTGGCAGTAATGCCCACAGCAGCCCCGCAGAGCAGCCTCCCCAGCTCATCCTTGGCAGATAGGGGGTATTTAATCTGTTTTTCTATGTCTTTAATTGTTATGAGTCCCTTGAGATTGCCTTCATCATCTATAATGGGGAGCTTCTCTTTCTTGGAACAGGCCAAGATCTTCTTAGCCTCGTCTAAGGTGACGCCTTCTTTGGCAGTGACAAGGTTCTCGCTTGTCATGCACTCGCTTATTTTGCGAGAAAAATCAGTTTCGAATTTCAGATCTCGGTTGGTAATGATACCCACCAGTTTCCGCCCGTTAGTTATCGGTACGCCTGATATCTTGAATTTACCCATGAGCTCATCGGCATCCTTCAAGGTATGCTCAGGCGAGAGGGAGAATGGATCGGTGATAACTCCATTCTCAGAACGCTTAACCTTGTCCACTTCATCGGACTGCTGCTCTATTGACATATTCTTGTGAATGATGCCAATGCCGCCCTGTCTCGCCATGGCAATGGCCATCGCGCTTTCTGTGACCGTATCCATCCCTGCGCTCATCATTGGTATGTTGAGCTTGATTTTACTGGTAAGAAATGTGCTTAGATCCACCATATTCGGTGTGACATCTGAATATGAAGGAACAAGCAGTACATCGTCAAAAGTAATTCCTTCTCCTATGATCTGACCCATTCGTTCCTTTCCGGGGACGGTTCACCCTTAAAAAAGTTAAATTATAAAGTTAAAGAATCTCATTACTTTATCAAAATGCGGCGAAAGTGTCAATCGAATGGGGGATAGTTGACATAATTTGATTGCTATGATATTATGGCAACCGCTTGTAAATATTTAGAACCATTTGGGTAGGTGGTTCTGAATACTTATATTCATCTTTGTTTTTAGGAGACTTCCATGCTTCTGATAAGACTGCTAGAGGATGTGAACTACGCTGTTAATACTTATGGGACAATGGCTTTGGCTCTTGGCACTCTGGCAATCCCAGGGATTCGTTCCCTTGGCAGCGGCAGGAGGAACTGTCTGAATGGGGCCATCTTTGTGGCCTATCTCTATATTTTCCTACAAATCACCCTGTTTTCAAGGACGCCCACCGGAATACATGTATTCGATACCTCATTATTCGGGGATATCGGGTATCTGTCCAAATATCTGGTCGTTCATTTTGCGGAGAATTTCCTGCTCTTCATTCCCTTGGGGATGCTTGTTGCTCTTTGCTTTAACAAGATGAGGAATATTTTTGCGGGGCTTTTATTCGGATTTGTACTCTCTTTCTGCTTAGAATGTGTGCAGTTCATAACGACTCTTGGGATGTTCGAGCTTCACGATATCCTGATGAATGGACTCGGATATGCGGCAGGCTATATCTTTTGGCGTTTGCTCTATTGGCGAACAATTCAATATGAAATCAAGACTTCGACTTATAGCGTATGATAAAAATTATCTTAGGCCCCTCCGGCAGCGGAAAGACGACTGAGCTTTTCCAGGCTGTTACGGAGGGCGCTGTTTTATCTGGAAATATCTCAGACTCCCTTAAAAAGAACTTCATAGTGGTAATCCCGGAGCAATTCTCCCTCTCTGTCACGAGAAAGCTCGCCTCGATGAATCCGAGGAAAGGGATAATAAATATTGATGTCCTGAGTTTTGCTCGCTTCGCCCACAGGATTTTTGACAGCTCCGGCAGGGGTAAGGTGAAGATACTTGACGATACGGGAAAGAATCTGATACTCAGGCGGATAGCGGGGCAGGTGTCGGATAAGCTCAAAGTCCTGTCTGGAACTCTTAGAAGGCAGGGTTACATAAATGAGATTAAATCGGCGATTTCTGAATTCGTGCAATACGATATAAGTCCCGAAGATGTAGCTATTATGTCCGAACAAGTGGGTTCTTTGACCTATCTTGGGACCAAGCTAAAGGACTTGTCCCTTATCTATGAAGGTTTCAGGGACAGCATGAAGGATAAGTACCTTACTCGGGAAGAACTCTTAGATGCGGCTGTAAGCGTCATGGACAGGGCAGCTTTTCTTAAAGAGGCCCATATCGTCTTTGACAATTTCACGGGCTTTACTCCTATTCAATATAGATTCATTGAGAAACTCTGCGAATTGGCGGAAGAACTGGATTTCGCGTTTGATTACGATGGCAGGGAGAAGGCTCAAAACAGCTTGAGCTATAGGAGCGGCGCGGATAATGACCTTTTCACTATGACGCTGAGGTCGTTAGCGGGGCTCAAAGGAATAGCTGAAAACACCGGTCATGAGTTCCTTATTTTGGATAGAAGCAGTACGGGCTCTAAAAGAGTCATGAAAGATTCTCCATTAGAGTACCTTGAAAGCCATTTATTCAGGGGAGGGTCCCAGCTAAAGAAATACAATGGTCCCTTAAATGAGACTATAAATATTTTGGAATTCAATCGCCCGGAGACTGAGGCTGCCTATATCTGCGCTGAAGTTAAGAGGCTCATACGCACCCAAGGCTTGAAATATGGAGATATTGGCATAGTGTGCGGGAGCGAGGCTTATTATAAGCTTATTTCAATAGAAGCCAGAAAAAGGGACATTCCAGTATTCATAGATTCGACCGATCCTATCAGATTGAATCCCTTCATTGAGCTTTTGAGGGCAGCTATACAGGTGGAGCTTACAAGGTTCTCCTATGAAGCTGTGTTCCATTTCCTTAGAACAGGACTCATCGCCCTTGAAAAAGACGATATTGACTTAGCCGAAAATCATGTGAGGAAGTACGGGATTAGGGGCAAATCGGCCTATGGCAAGCCTTGGGAACAGGGAAAGCCAGGTGAAGAGCTTACTGAAGAGCAGGGCCTGAAATATGAAAGGATGAATAAGGTCCGAGATTATTTGTCAAGAGCTTTCGGGCCTCTTGACAGCGTGATAAGGAAAAGGTCTGCCGCGGCCAAGGATTATACGAAGGCTATCAGGGATTTCGTAGAGTTGATTGGCGTCAAGGAAGCATTACAGGATCTAGAGCAGAAATTTCGTGAATCCGGTGACATGGGAGCCGCCGATGAATATGGGCAGATCTATGAAAAGCTGGATGAGCTTTTTACGAAGATAGAGGAACTGCTGCCGGATGAAGTGATGAGCTTCAGAGAATACTCAGATATCCTGACTTCGGGCTTCGATGAAATAAGGATTGGCGTGATTCCGCCGAAGCCGGATCAGGTGACGATTGGGGATCAGACCAGGAGCCGATTTGAGAATATTAAGATATTGATATTCGCGGGGCTGGATGAATCGGCTGTTCCCGCTAGGGCTTCTGTGGGGGGCATCTTAACTGACCATGATAAGGAAAGGGTAAAAGAGGCATTTACAGGACATATATCTTCCGATGCTCCATTGCAAGAGACCCCTCACAAGGGCCGTCAATATGAATTTGCGCCCGGTGCGAAGGAAAAGATCATCACTGAAAAGCTGATGTTCTATATGTGCGTTACAAAGCCCTCTGAGAGGCTCTATCTGACCTATTCAGGGGTAAATGTGGGCGAAAAGTGCGTCAGGCCTTCGTGGTTCCTGAAGAGCATACTTAGGCTCTTTCCCGATATTGAGATAAAGAGAATTAGTTCTGAAGCCGTATATAGAGACTTTGAAACTGAAAATGACGCTTTTGAGGGCCTTGTTTTGGGACTTAAAAGTGCAGAGAAAGAAACCGGGTTTGGAGTCGCAGATGATTCTGAGGGGTCCGCTGCCTTATCAGAATCCGGCAAGGCTGAGCTCTATAAGTATTTCGCTAAGAGCAGTAAGTACCGGGACCGTCTACAAAGAACCAAGAAAAGTATTTTTGATATATATAAGGCTACTCCCCTGAGCCGGGCAGCCTCAGATATTTTAAGGGAGAGGCGCCGCTTTCTGTCGCCTTCGATGCTGGAGCAATATTCGGCCTGCCCTTATGAATACTTTTTAAAGTACTCATTAGGCCTTAAAGAGAGAGAAGAATTCGGCTTTGAAAAGAGGGACTTGGGCACCATCCTTCATGAGATTCTGGAACTCATGCCTGAAGCGGCTAAGAGCCTTGGAAAGCCCTGGTATGAAATGGGGGATGCCGAGCTGTCGGAAGTATGCGATAAGGCAATAGCCTTAAGCCTGAAGCCCGAAAGAGTTGAGGTGCTGAGAAGCAGCGAGAGAAACGCCTATTTTTTGGACAGGATTAAGAGGATTATTCATAGGACATTAACCAATCTGATTTATCAAAAATCGGCAGGCAGCTTCGTGCCGGTAGAATTTGAAAGAAAATTTTTCTTCGGAGGGCTTCAGGGCAAGATTGATAGGATTGATCTGGCCGATTTGAGGGAGGGGAAGGCTGTTTCTGTTATCGATTACAAGTCCGGTAATAAGGCCTTTGATTTATCCAGAATATATTGGGGGCTGGATTTGCAGCTTCCGCTGTACCTGGCCGCGGCTTTAGAGATAGAAAGGAATAATTATCCGGGAAACGAGATAATACCGGGGGGCTTCTTCTTTTATCATATTGACGACCCTGTGATTGATTCAAAGGACTTGAAAGTCGGCACGGCGGATGAGGCTGAGGAAAAAAGGAAGAAGGAATTTAAGCTTCGGGGGCTGGTGAATTCGGACTCTGAGGTCATCGCCCTGTTTGACAGGAAGGCTTTGACTTCATCTTCCGATGTGGTACAAGCGGCTTTCAATATGGATGGGACTTTGAGCAGATATAAATCTTCGGCTGCCGCGGTCGATGAGATAGGCTGTATAGAAGAATATGTGAATGGGTTTATAACGAGACTTCAAGAGAAGATGGATCAGGGGGACATAAGCCGCGAGCCGGCGGTTTATGGCAATGATTCCACCTGTAAATATTGCGATTATAGAGATGCCTGTCCCTTTGATGTACGTAAAGCTGGATACGAAGAGAGATTCCTTAAAAAGTTTTCAAAGGACAGCGAAATTTTGGAGAGAATGAAGCTTGAAATTCACTAATGACCAGAGAAAAGTAATAGATACCAGAGATAAGAATCTGCTTGTCTCTGCGGCGGCGGGATCCGGAAAGACCGCAGTCCTTGTAGAACGCATAATTGGACTCATTACTGATCCTGAGAGGCAGATTGATGTGGACAGGCTGCTTGTCGTCACCTTCACGCGGGCGGCCGCGGCTGAAATGAAGGAGAGGATCAGGGATGCACTGGAAGCCTTGATCGAAAAGAACCCAGAAGATTTTCTTGCCGCGAGGCAGCTTTCTCTTATTGCCACAGCTAATATCATGACAATTGACAGCTTTTGCGTCAATGTGACAAGTGAGCATTTTGAGGAGGCGGGAATAGACCCAATGTCCCGTGTAGGGGACGAGGGGGAGTTGAAGCTGATTCAGGAAGAGGCGATGGAAGCTGTGCTCGGAAGAGCCTATGAGCCTTTCCATTCTCAGGGCGATGGTGAGGGGGGCTTTGAAGGCGAGGGCTTGAATCCTGTTTTTCCAAGAAGTCCCGGACAGCATGATTCAACTGAGTCTTATGAGGAATTCCGTCAGATGCTGGAGCGTTTCTCTACTGGCAGGGATGACAGCGATATAATAAGTGCCGTTCGAAGGATTCATAGGTATTCAATAACCTCTGCGGATCCGGAGATTTATTTGAAAAAAGTATACGATTCATGGGATAAGAAAGAGATAGAGTCCCATGCTGGGGATATCGATTCCTTTGATTTTGCCGCCGAGGGAATGAACCTTGTTAAAGGCTATATCTGCGACTTAAGCACGGAAATAAAGCATGCAATACAGCTTTGCGCCCTGCCCGGGGGACCCCAGGCGTATTTGGTGAGTTTAGAGGATGATTTGAGTCAGCTAGAAGCTGTTTTGCAGGCGGAGAGCTTGTCAAAATTGTTAGAATCGATGCTGCAAGTCTCATTCATGAAGCTCTCAGGCAAGGCGGCTAAGGATGAGGATAAGGAACTGAGGGAGGCGATAAAAAAGGTAAGGGATGAGATCAAGAAAAAGTACCAGGATTTCGTGAAGCTTATCTGTCCCTCGGGGCCAGGTGAGATTGAGGAAGCCTTGCTTGCGGCTTCCCCGGTAGTCAGGTCCCTTGTATGGCTCACAGATGAATACGGGAAAGAATACTGGAAGCGCAAGGATGAGAAGCATGTATTGGACTTTTACGATCTGGAACATCTGGCGCTTAAGGTCTTAAGAAGCCCTGCGGGTGCGGAATACAGGGAATTCTTCGAAGAAGTAATGACAGATGAGTACCAGGATACGAACAGCATTCAGGAAGCGATACTTAAGAGCGTAGCAAGGGACAATAATTATTTCTGCGTGGGGGACGTAAAGCAGAGCATATATGGATTCAGGCTGGCAAAGCCGGAGATCTTCATTGGCCGTTACGATTCCTATTTGGAGGACCCGAAATCAGAGCGGATAATACTCGCGCAGAATTTCAGGAGCAGGGAGACCGTCTTATCCTCTGTAAACATGGTGTTTTCAGAGGTTATGAAAAAGTCCTGCGGCAACATTGACTATGACGAGGATGCTTATCTTAGGTATGGGGGACTTTATACGGATAGTGAAAGCGGAGTTGAGGGGTTGGATTACAAGACCGAGCTCGTCCTTGTATCGAAGGACCCGGAAAAGAGGGAGAGCGCAGTTGAAACAGAGGCGCGCTGCATAGCTTCAAGGATCCGTGAAATGGCGGGTGTTTTCGAGGTTGAGGACCGAAAAACGAATCTGCGGCGTAAGTCCTCTTATAGGGATTTTTGTATTCTCTTAAGAAAGACCAAGGATGTGGGGGATGTTTTCAAGGCGGCTCTAGAGGAAGCCGGGATTCCCGCCCATGTGGAGTCCGAAACAGGATACTTTCAAAGCGATGAGATAAAAAGCATAATTAATCTACTTAACGTGATCGACAATCCCAGGCAGGATATACCTCTGGCGGCAGTCATGCTGGGACCTTTTTCGGACTTTACTGATGAGGAATTGGCCTTCATAAGGGGATCCAGGAAGGAGGCAAAAGAAGAGCTTTATGATTCCCTGCTCAGGGCGGCTGGCCGCAAAAGTGAGAGCGAGGCGGCTTCGTGCATTTCAGATGCTCTGAAAAACAAAGTTGGGAGCTTTTTGGACCTCATAAATGGGTACAGGGATATGGTGCCCTATACTACGGTCAGAGATCTCTTGGAGAGGATAATAGAGGACTTTGACTATGATTTAATCTGCGCTTCCAGGGGAGGCATGCAGAAAGCTAATCTGAAGCTCCTTTTGAAAAAGGCTTCAGACTATGAAAAATCCAGTTTTTACGGGCTTTTTCATTTCATACATTATATAGAAAAATTAAAGAGATATGAGATTGAGATGGGTTCTGCCGAGGACGGGGATTTAGGCGATGTAGTCAGGATCATGACTATCCATAAGTCCAAAGGCTTGGAGTTCCCGATTGTTTTCCTTGGAATGTTGGATAAAAAATACAATCTTAGGGACACATCAAACAGCATTGTGCTGGATGAAAGCCTTGGGATAGGCGCAGCATCTACAGATCCCATAACCCGAATTAAAAAATCTACGATAATACGGACTCTTATAGCCGAGAAAATGCAGCGTCTGGATAAGGGTGAGGAGATCCGGGTGCTGTACGTTGGAATGACCAGAGCCATGGAGAAGCTTATAATGACGGCTTCCGTGGATGAAGATAAGAAAAATGGACTATGGGGGAAAGCTTCCCCTTATTTCGCAGGCTCATTCTTGGACCTCATAAATATTGCCCTTATGAATAGCACGGACAGGGATAAAATAAGGGTCATAAATGTCCCGTTCACGGAGACTCTGGAAAAAACCGTTGCTTCGTATAGTGACCTGACTGAAAGGCGGGAATCTTTTGAAAGCTTGGACAAGCTGAAGACCTATGACGAGGACACGAAAAACAGGCTTGAGACCATATCAAAATTCGAGTACCCATTTAAGGCCTTAGTCCAGGTGCCGGCGAAGGTTTCTGTCACAGAGCTTAAGGAAGAGGAGCAGGAGGAAGCATATGAGGCGGGGGAGAGACCCGTAAATATCGCTCCGAAAGTCATAGTGGATGAGACAAATAAGATTCCCTGGAACAGGGTAGGAACTGCCTACCACAAAGCTTTTCAGCATATGGCGGATAGGGAGATCTCGAATATTAAAGAAGCGGAGAGCTTCATAAAGGCCTTGGCAGCAGACGGGTATATCGATAGCGACATCCTGCAATACATTAAATACAAGGATTTCTGCGTCTTTTCATCCACGGTGCTGGCTGGGAGGATGAGGAATGCGCAAAAAAATGGAGATCTTTTCTGTGAACAGCCCTTCATTATCGAGAGGGCTGCCAGGCTTCTTAAGGCAGAATGGGACACCGATGCCCCGGTCTTGATCCAGGGGATAATCGACGCCTTTTTCTTTGAAGAGGGCGAGGTCGTTCTTTTGGACTATAAGACGGATCACGTGAAGAGCGAAGAGCTTTTGATTGAGAGATATAAGCGGCAGTTGGACATTTATGAAGATGCGCTGCATAGCCTCACAGAGATGCGGGTGAAGGAAAAGCTGATATACTCAGTCGCTTTGGGAAAGACGATAACGGTGCCGTGAATGAATTTGTTGAGCAAAAAATAGATTTGAGGGACATTCTGGGGATAGTAAGCCTTGGGATATTTGCTGCGGCGGGGCTTCAGGGCTTCATAGCCTTTAGCGGCCTTCACAAACTCTTTCCGGCTTATATTGAGACAGTTCAGGGAAGGATGTTTTCCTATCCTTTTGTGTATAAGGTCATGCTCTACGGAATAGCATCTCCCGCAATAGAGGAGATATTATTTAGATGGGGTCTATTTTTGGTACCCATAAAAAAGCTTAAGCTGAATGTCTTTTTGGCGGGATTTATCTCATCTGTTCTCTTCGGCCTCAGCCATGGGAATATGGTGCAATTCTGCTATGCCTTTTTATTTGGGCTTTTGCTCAGTTTTGAAGCGTATGGACATAAAAATATCGCCGCTCCGATTCTGTCTCATGGAGCTGCGAATGTGTTCACAGTATCTATGTACGAGATTGGGGTAGAATTCGACCCGGTTTGGGCGCTTGCCTTAATACCGGCCATCTTGATATTTTTAATAAGGAACCTCGCGCAGCGAAAACTCTCTTCACAGTCCCAATAAAATTTAGAAACCTACTCTCCCATAACCTGGAAAACAATGTCTCTCACCCTGTTCCTTGTATCGCACTCGATCAAGGTGAGATTCTGCCAGGGCCCGATCGTGAGCTTGCCATTAACAAAGGGCACGGTGATGAAGGGAGAGAGCAGGGCGGCCTTTATATGAGAAGAGCCGTTGTCGTCATGCCAGGTTTCATGATGGTAGTAGTGGATCACTCTTCCGGTCTCGTCCTGGTAGGGCGAAAAAATGTCCATTGCGGCCTTCAGGTCGTGGTGAACGAGCCCGGGCTCGAATTCCAGAGTCGTAAGCCCTGCAACGCCGCCAGTAGTGAAACCCGTGATTATCCCATTCATAAGACCAGATTTGCTGACAGCGCTTTGGAAGTCACCTGTTACATCTATCATCCCCATATGAGCCTTTGTTTCATAGGTTTTCGTTTGAGTAAATACTGCCATGATAAAACCTCCTTATGAAAGGTTGAAAAAGAAAAAAGATTCTACAGTATAAGCAAAATACTTAGAGCTTGTCAAGATTGACTAAAATTATTATATGGTATAAAATATTAGAAATTTTTATTGTTTAAAGGGGATTTGTGATGCAGACAAGAAAGGGACTAACGGCCCTCATGGGTCAATTCGTGATGGTGGGACAGCTTGGGCTGTCGCTCATTATGCCGCTTCTTATCTGCCTTTTCTTTTGTCATTTTTTAGTAAATCGATATTCGATGAATC
>JAGBNY010000029.1 GCA_017634175.1 Lachnospiraceae bacterium | reverse complement strand
GATGTTGTTCTTGCTGTACTGCACCATCTCAGTCGCCATATCCGTGTCGCGAATCTGGCTCTCGGCCGACGACGTGTTCTCGATGACGTTGCCAAGGTTCTTGACAGTGTGCTCGAGACGGTTCTGGATGGCGCCGAGGTCAGACCTCTGCCTTGAGACCTCCTTGATGGCATCCGTAATGGTAGAGATGGCTGCCGTCGCCAGCGACCCGGTCTTGTCCACGATGCCCACGCCGAACGCCATCTTTGATGACATCAGCCCATCCAATTTGAGCACGGTCGCATTCATTCTCGTTATATCGACCTGGATCTTGTTGTCGCCATACTTCTCGGAGCCGACATGGAGCTTGAACGTGAGCACGGACCCGCCGGTAGGATCCACCCCGGTAGTCAATGACACGCCGTTCACCGTCTTTGTGCTGTCCTTCACTGCGCCACTGCCGCTCAGAAGGTAGATCTCGTTGAATTTCGTGGTAGTGGCCACACGGTCGATCTCCGTGATCAGGGAGTTCATCTCCCTCTGCACGTCCTTGCGGTCGTCCGTTGACATCGTGCCGTTGGCCGCCTTCGTGGCGAGCTCGTTCATGCGCTGCAGCATATCGTGCACTTCGTTCAGGGCGCCCTCAGCCGTCTGCACTGCGGAGATACCGTCCTGTGCATTGGCGGAAGCCTGTGTCAGGCCCCTGACCTGCCTGCGCATCTTCTCGGAAATCGAAAGACCTGCCGCATCATCCGCTGCGCGGTTAATCTTGTAGCCGGTTGACAGCTTCTCTGTGGACTTTGCCTGTGCTGCTGCCGTGACCCCGAGGTTACGGTTTGCGTTCATTGCTACGATATTGTGTTGTACCATGTTACCCATTACTCTTTCCTCCTTGATTAAATAATGGCCATCTCCCCTCAAAGGACTGTGGCTCATCTAGCCTTGCAGTCCCACCATCCATGATTCGGGAAGACTTTGCATTTGATTTGTTTTTAATCTAGCCCCTCTGCCATTGCAGCTTTATGAAACCTCGCCTAAAATCTCAGGCTATGGCTTGAACAGGGCTATTCACGATATTCAATTTTAATCCGAGGTTTCTATGCCAAGCCCCTGCTTATGCCTTTTTGCAGCCAACCTGCGTGCAACCAGCCATCACCGACACACACGTTTCCGTCATGCCGAATTTCGTCCCCATGCTGCCGATTGTCGTCACTCCAGGACTCCAGCGCACTACTGCTGTCCTCTCCCAGAATGATCCTCACGCAATCCCCAATAATCAGCCACTCCCAGCTCTACAGAAATCAAGCTCTGCCTCAACCCCTGCCTTCTAGCAAGAATCATATGCCAAAGCCGCTTCCCGCTTATTCGCTGGATCTAGGCATTGTGGGAAAGCACCCGCCTCCATGCAGCCCCCTCAGTCTTTCGTGAGCCAAAGAAACTGCAAAACAGTTCTTAATAATCCCAAGAATCCCTCGTACCACAGAGCTATTGGCGCGCCTACGCCAAACAGGCTTTACGAAACCCATCTATAAACAGGGCGTTTACGGACATTTGCCCAAAGCATTGATATCTCACGGTTTCTCCAAAAATATCTGCCCAAGGTGACGGTTGAATTGACAATACTTTGACGGCTTTTCCTTAAAGAAAATTGCTAAAATATGCGCCATTACTGGGTTTTCCCATGCCCGATTTTAAGAAATTTGCCAACTATTTGACGGCACAGAAAATGACATCAAAATCGATTTTTATGCCTTTAGGGAATATTTTGAAACTAATAAAAGATTTGAATACAGAAATGCAGGTAAATACTGAAAGGTGCTCAAAACGTTTTTTGGAAAAAATTTAAAATATGGGGTTAAGTATATTTGCGATGTGCCGATATAGTATTTGTAAGTGATTTGGAACATGATTAAAAGTAAAGAATTGCTTGCCAGTTCTGGATAATCGAGTCAAGTCCGTAAACGCCCTGTTTACAGAAAATCTTATCTCACTCTTCCCCGATTCCAATAAAAGTTTCCCAAAGTATCGGACTATATAAAAACCGCAGAAATGCGCTGTTTGCGATTGCGCAGCCAAAAACGGTGTTCCAAAAGATAATTATCTACTCTCTGTAGACCACGATTACCGTCAAGAACATGGAGTTCTTTGTCTTTTGGTACAGATATATAGTCCGATTATCAGACTAAAGAACAATATATTTCTGGGTTTGTGTTTGCTATCAAGTCAGTATTTACAAGGTATTGGCAGGCTTTATGCATATATAGTCCGGCAGATTGGGAAACTTATATTCCAATTGAATCCCATTTTGAGAAGTAATTTCCTAATCGAACATTGAAAACCGCACAGAAAAGTAGATGAATGCTCAAGTGTACTTAGAATCTGTTTCTAAATTAATCTGCAACTCTGACTTGTATTTTCTCCGATAGCACGGAACGGGATTCGGTTACATAGGGCAAGCTTGCTTGGTACGCTCGCTATGCGCCTCATCCCGTCCAAACGCATATATGCGCCGCACTCTCGAAGAAAAAAATACTACACCATAGCTACAGTTATAGTAAACGACAAAAGTAATTGTGCTTTCCAGAGCCGCAAACATCACGAGCAAGGAATTTACGGCTCTGGAAACAACAATAACTAATGTCGTTTACTCTAAAAGTCTCACGTCTTTGCATAATTAATGATAGATAATAGAGCGACACATTATGCAATTTCCACAAATTCTTAGCGGCTTTTATTTATGGTGGTGCCAAACATCGTGCGGCATGGGGATTTACTATAATTTAGGGACAGCTCCTTACACATTCACTTTGAAACTAATCGCACAGAATGTTTATCGTATAAGAGGCGGAGGAAGAAGTCCAGCAGAGTGAAAGCTCATATTTCCACCAAAAACCTATGAATTAAGTAGGTCAAAAAGTGCCCCCTACTCAATCACGCTGTGCGTACATCAATCGGCAAGCCACTCGATGTACTGACCGTCAAATGTCCGCTCGCGCTTTTCCTGCGGCCGCTTGACGACCTTAGAATCTGTAAACAATTAATCTGAGCACTTTCGTGGCTATTTTTCCGATAGCTTCGTCAGAAAGCCTTCGGGACACTGACGCGCTACCGTGCGTCAAAACGTTTGGGCAAAAGTATTTGCCTTGAAAAATGTCCACTAGACATTTTCCCACCGTACCCCACGGCTACGTTTTCTTCAAGGCATGGTTTTTACGCCCGCTCTCGAAAAAATATCTCACGAAACCTACTCAGTTAATTTGTTTACATTTCCTTATCGCACAAACAGGCCAGCCATCTCACATCCACTCCGCTTGCCATACTGTCCTATCTCTCAGCCCTCGCTCCCCTCGTTCTTACTAAACGCCCTCGCCAAACTCTCTTTCTTGTGCTTCATCGATGGATGCGAGTAAAGCGCAAGTGTAATGGCAGGCGAAGAGTGTCCCATCATGTCGCTGACGCTCTTCGGATCGATTCTCGCCTCTATGCAAAGGGTTGAAAAGCCGTGCCTCATGCCATGGAAGCGAATACGACCGACCCCTGCCTCTTCTAAGAGCTGCGCGAATTTCCGCTCCATCAGGCGGGGCTCTATGAATCTATCCTTTTTTCCGGTCAGAAAGTAGGCATCCGGGTCGCACGAGCCGTATCCCGCATAGTTCTCCTTGATGATATCGACGACCTCATCTACCAAGGGAATAGCCCTGACCGACGATGCGGACTTTGGGTCAGTAAGCACCACCTTTGTCTTCCTCCTGCCCTCTCCCAGGTCCCTGATCCTCTGCAAGGTGTGGCGGACCATGATGGTCCCGCCCTCCAGGTCGATGTCGCCCCATTTCAGGGCGCAGAGCTCTCCCACCCTTATCCCCGTGTGAAGCACCAGGTACACTCCTATATTGGTCCTGCAAGGGTTCTCCCTTATGTGCTCTTCCAGCTTGTCCCTGTCGGCAGTCGGCATGACGACCTGCTCCTTTGCTGCCTCCCCTTTCAGCCTCTGTATCTTGCCAAAGCTCCCGCACAAGCCCTCATCTTCTGCGAACCTCATGAGGCTGTTCATTATCCGAATCGCCTCATTCACGGTGCCGATTGAGAGAGGCTTGGCAACGGATGCAGGGCTGTCATCGCCCCCCTCTCCCATCTCCTGGCCGCCCTGCGACAGTGCCAAGAAATAATTGTATGCCTCTTTTCGATCTATGCCTCTGACGTCCCTTTCTCCGAACTTAGGGGATATGTATAAACGCAGATAACTGGAGTAGGTCCCCACGCTAGACTCCTTGTCCTCCATCGACCTCTCCTTTATCCATCTCTGTGCTACTTCATCCAAAGTCCTGCCGCTCCTGCGTCCCTTTCTCCCTGCCTTTTTCCCGGCTTTCCCACGGACACCGACAGCCACCGCTTCTTTCCTAGCTTTGGTTGTCTCACTTCCTTTAGCTGCCGCAAGCTCTGCAGCGGTCTTGCTCGCAGCTATACTTTTCTTAACCGCAGATTCTGTCCGCACCTCTAAATCCCAGTCAGGTGCATCCTCCTCGCCCTCCAAATCCTTCGCAATGAATAGAATCATGGTCCTGGCCACCTCGGCCTCAATATGCCCATAGAAATACTTCATTTTCCCGGCCCTGCACCTATACCTGCCCTCATATCTTCCGTCCCGCCTCCTATAGATATTTAATTTCCTGACCGCCATCGCTCAATCACCCGCCTCGCCTATTCTTTAGGAGCTGTCAACAAATAACTGTTCAAGATTGCGTAAGATTTTTCGTCGAGAGTACGGGGCAGGGTGAGGTCGCATAGCGGGCTATGCAACCTCACCCTGTCTCATTCTATCGACGAAAAAGACAAGCAAGATGAGCAGTTATTTATCGACAAATCCTTACATCAAATGAATTTGACAATACTACACTTTACAGACTACAGGGTCGATGCTTAGGATGCGCCAACCCCTGCCCCCAAAAAACTTCTCCATATTATATCGGATTAAACTTCAGCATAATTTAACAATCTTTGATATTGAAAAACTAACCATTCTATGCTAGAATCAGCCCATGGATATCGAAATTACCACAGAAGATCTAATCATATTTGCTATCATACTGGTTATCATTTTTCTTTTTGCCGCAATCTGCCTATTTATCAATAAGCTAGTCTTTCGCAGACTGCAAAAGGACGGCAAAAGAATCCACCTCACTTTCTTCGAGAGGATGAACCGGATCGTAATAATAGCACTCGCTTGCCTGCTGGTTTTCTCGTGCATAAGTGGATTTGAGAAGATCTGGAGCGCTCTTCTTGGCTCCACCGTGGTGATTGGCGGAATCATCGGCTTCGCGGCCCAGGGCATCATAAAGGACGTGCTGGCGGGGCTCATGCTCAGCATACACCGCCCTTTCGAGATAGGCGACAGGATACTTTTAAATGAAATCGAGAAGCCCTGCGTGGTTGAGGATCTCACAATCAGCCATACCATCCTCAAAACCATGGATAACATCCGCTATATTGTGCCGAATAGCGAGATTAACAGCAAGATAATAACCAACACAAGCTATCATCAGGTTCTCCGCGGCACCTTCATCAAGATCAGGATTGGCCTCTACTCAGACGTCCGAAAAGCAATTTTTGCAGTTAGGGAGGCGATCAGGGAGTGTCCCTATACCTGCCCTAATAACGAGAAAAACGCAGACCTGGGCGGCTATGGCGAGGTCTACGTAATGGACTTTCTGGACTCCGCCCTGCTCCTGGAAACCGTCATCTGGACAGAGCCCGAAACCGATAATTTCCTGGCGTGCAGCGAAGTCCGTCTCGCGATCATGAATAAACTCGCGGAAATCGGCATCAAGGTGCCCTACACCTATATAAATGTGCAAATGAGCGACAAGGAGGAGGAGCCCTCCAAAAATCCCGGGACCTCTCATAGCATGCGGACAAATGTAGGCAAGAGGAATACTTTCATCAAAACTGATGCAGTTAATATAGGCAGCATTGAAGATTCATATGAAGACATATATGCGAAGGCGGAAGAATTCTCTGTTTTTCACGGTTTAAGCCCGAAGGACAGCAATACCATAAGGCTGCTCTCCGAAGAATTGATGAACTTCCTAAGACAGGTTTTTGGAGATTTGAGCGGATTATTCTGGATAGAGGGGTACCGGCACAAGGTGCAGATCTGCCTAAATGCAGCCGCAAAGATGGACTCCAATCGGCATCTCGAACTGATCGGCATATCCAGCAAGGGAAAGAATGCGGCTGCGAAAGGCTTCGTAGGTATTTTAAGGGAAATGATCGCGCTTTATCCGGAGCTTGGAAAATACGGGAATTCCCTTTCTTGGACAGAGTACAAGAATTCCACCGATGACCCGGAGGCCGGTCTTGAAAAAACGATTTTGACCTCTATTGCAGATGACATCAATGTTAATATCGAGGACCAGTCCATCAGAATCGTGGTCTATAAATATTTCTCGAAAAAGAAGGTTTCGAAGAAATGATGAAATCCGGATTGCTTTCAAGATTATTTTTTCGCCTGCTGCCCTATCAGATACTGCTTTTGATCGTTAGGAGCTGTAGATAAATAACTGTTCAAGATTGCGTAGGATTTTTCGTCGAGAGTGCGGGGCAGGGTGAGGGCGCATAGCGGGCTATGTAACCGAACCCTGTCCCGTGCTATCGTCGAAAAAGACAAGCAATATGGACAGTTATTTTTCTACAGATCCTTACCTCCAGTTTCTCCTGATACCCGATACTTTTGGCGCATCTGAAGAAAACCGACTGGATATGGAGATTGAAAACCCGAAAGATGCAGTAACGGTCTCTGAGCTGGTGACAGATTTCTGCAAAATGAAGCAGGCCCATTACAATAATCTTCTGGGGTTAAATGTAGTGACTCTGCGCATCTGATCCCTCTGCTCAGAGCATTTTATTCTGCGGACAATAGTGTCAGCCCTGCGCCCAGAAGAACTCCGGCTTCGCGTCTCTTCCCATGAGTTCCTTCATGACTTTCTTTGGGTCCGCTCCCTCGTTCACGATGGCATTGACCCCCCTCGCTATAGGGAGATCCACGCTATATTTTTTTGATAGCTCCATGGCCGCCGGAAGGGCATTTATTCCCTCTACCACCATGCCGATCCTGGCCTTGGCTTCCTCTGCGCCCACGCCCTGCCCCAAAAGCATCCCGCAGCGATTATTGCGGCTATGCTGGCTGGTGGCTGTCACTATCAAGTCCCCTATGCCTGCGAGTCCTGCAAATGTCTCTTTGGCGCAGCCCATCGCAAGCCCAAGACGGGTTATTTCCGCCATCCCGCGCGTGATGATGGCGGCCTTTGTGTTATCGCCGTTCCCGAGTCCGTTGGAAATACCTGCAGCCAGCGCCATAACGTTCTTCATGGCCCCGCAGAGCTCCACGCCTTTTATGTCACTATTTGTATAGACCCGAAGGACCGGCGTCATGAAAATCTCCTGTACCTTTTTTGCAGCCTCAGTATCCTTTGAAGCGGACACTATTGTGGTCGGGAGATCCAATGCGACTTCCTCTGCATGGGTAGGACCGGACAGGGCGATAAGCCTAAGCTGCCTGTCCTTGCCAATCTCGTCATCTATGACCTCTGTCATCGTGAAAAGAGTCCCTTCCTCCATACCCTTGGCCACGTCCACTATCATTTGAGATTTTGGGATAAAGGGCGACGCCTTTGCGGCCGTGGCCCTCACGAAGACCGATGGCACGGCAAATACAATCAAGTCCTTTTCTTTGCACACATTCTCGATGTCTCCCGTGAATCGTATGCTTTCCGGAATCACCATTCCCGGCAGATTCGGATGAACCCTATCCCTTGAATAAGTCTCAATTTCCTTTTCTATTGCCGACCAAACGGTCACATCCATTCCCTTATTTGCCAGAAGCCTCGAAAGCGCCATGCCCCAGGTCCCGGCTCCCAGCACTCCTATCTTAATTCCCATAGATTTAATCACCTTCCGTCCGCCGAATCGCCGTTACTATTCACAGCCAGCTTTTTGACCGTGAAACCTAATGATTTTCCCCAACATAGGTTGTCAATAAGCTTTAATTATACTATAATTAAAAGATTTAGTAAAGGAGGAAACTTGAAATGTCTGAATATAATATAGGAACAAAGTGCGTGCAGGCGGGCTATACGCCTGGAAACGGGGAGCCCCGCCAGATACCCATAATCCAGTCCACCACCTTCAAGTATGAGACGAGCGAGGCAATGGGACGCCTCTTCGACCTGGAGGAGAATGGCTACTTTTATTCCAGGCTCCAAAATCCCACCAATGACCTTGTTGCCGCCAAGATAGCGGCTTTGGAGGGCGGCACGGCGGGTATGCTCACTTCCTCGGGACAGGCCGCGAATTTCTTCGCCCTCTTCAATATCTGCGAGTGCGGCAGCCACATAGTGGCATCTTCCTCAATATATGGCGGCACCTTTAACCTGATTTCCGTCACAATGGCCAAAATGGGGATTGAAGTCACCTTCATTTCCCCGGATGCTGCGAGCGATGAATTGGACGCAGCATTCAAGGAAAATACACGGGCTGTCTTCGGAGAAACCATTGCTAATCCCGCCCTTACTGTCCTCGATATTGAGAAATTCGCAGACGCAGCCCACAGGCACGGTGTCCCTTTGATCGTGGATAATACCTTCCCGACCCCGGTGAATTGCCGTCCCATTGAATGGGGTGCCGATATAGTCACTCATTCTACCACGAAATACATGGACGGACACGGCTCCGCCGTGGGTGGAGCCATAGTGGATTCAGGAGCCTTTGATTGGACAGCTTATCCCGATAAATATCCCGGTCTTTGTACTCCGGATGAATCCTATCACGGGATAGTCTATGCTGAAAAGTTCGGCAAAGGCGGCGCCTTCATCACTAAATGCACGGCGCAGCTCATGAGGGACTTAGGGTGCATCCAGTCTCCGCAAAGTGCCTTTCTCCTGAATTTGGGTCTTGAATCTCTCCATGTGAGGATGGCAAAGCATGTCGAGAATGGTCAGGCCATAGCAGAATACTTGGAGCAGCATCCAAAGGTCTCCCACGTAAGCTTCCCCGGGCTTCCGAGCAATCCATATAACGCCCTCTCGAAAAAGTATATGCCAAAGGGCGGCTGCGGCGTCGTGTCCTTCGAGCTCGCGGGCGGAAGAAGCGCCGCACTTGAATTCATGAAGAGGCTTAAGCTCGCCGCTATTGAGACGCACGTAGCTGATGCCAGGACCTGCTGCCTGAATCCCGCCACGTCCACGCATCGTCAGATGACCGATGAACAGCTCATAGAGGCCGGAATTCCAGCGGGACTCGTGAGGATGTCCTGCGGCCTTGAGGATAAGGAGGATCTGATCGCTGACCTATCCCAGGCTTTAGGGTGATTGACAAAATCTTCAAAATATTAGATAATGAAATTTATTTTGGCGCATTGGAAGATTCCGCCAAACTTGGCAGAATCCTATCAATGCCGCCATATTTAGGAGACAATTCTTAAGTGACTGGCCATATGAATAATAAAGGCAGCCTTTTCAAAGACTGGTTCAAACAAAATATTGTCAGTTCCATCAAAGGTAAATATGCGACCTTCCTTGTCATCGCAGTGATTCTAGCTTCAATCCTGGTCGGAGGCAGCAGCGTTTACATCATGAACCGGAAGATTGATTCCGACACCACCGCTTCGATGAATCTCCATTGCAGGCAAGTCGCTTCCAATGTCAATGATGCCCTGCGAAGCACCGAACAGTCTGTCCGTTTCATGGAGCATTATATCAGCGCAATTGAGCCTACGCTGTCCCAATTAAAGTTCAGTGAATCCTACATGGGGCATTTCAATCATAGGGTCAAGGAGCTTTTCAATACCGTGACCGAGGAGACGGTGGGTGCTGCGACCTATTACCTTAGGTATAATCCTGATGAGTTTTCCCCCACAGCAGGCTTCCTCTATTCTAAGGAGTATCAAAATCAATCCCTAGGAGATGAATTCTATCCACTCCCGCCTACTGACTTTTCGCAATTCAGCCCCGATGATGAAGATGTTTCCTGGTTCTTTACCCCTATGAGAACCGGAGAAGGGACTTGGATACCTCCTTACTGGGGAGACAATCTCCAGATGAATATG
>JAGBNY010000028.1 GCA_017634175.1 Lachnospiraceae bacterium | reverse complement strand
CTGACTTCGGGATGCCGTATGGAGGTGGCCAGCCTGAGAATAAGCCTGACTTCGGGATGCCGTATGGAGGTGGCCAGCCGGAGAGTAAGCCTGACTTCGGGATGCCGTATGGAGGTGGCCAGCCGGAGAGTAAGCCGGATTTTGGGATGCCGTATGGAGGTGGCCAGCCTGAGAATAATCCGGATTTCGGGGCACCGTATGGGGGTGGCCAATCCGAGAGTAAGCCTGACTTCGGGGCACAGTATGGAGGTGGCCAACCGGAGAGTAAGCCTGACTTCGGGATGCCGTATGTGGGTGGCCAGCCGGAGAGTAAGCCTGACTTCGGGACACCGTATGGAGGTGGCCAGCCCGATAATAAACCTGATTTCGGCGTGCCTTATCCTGGCGCTCAGGCAGGGAGAAATCAGGATGATAATAGTTGGCAAAAGCCTGCGTTTAATGATAAAGCTTTTGGGCAAAGCCCCATGAATGGGAATCAATTTGATTCTAGCGACGCCTACCCTGTCCCGCCGCAAAGAGAGAGCGGTCAACAGGATATAGCCCGGCCAATGCAAGGTGCCGGAGCAGGTATTAATTCAGAGGAATTGAATGCGGTCAAGAACCAGATTATGGAGCAAGTCCACAATGAAACCGTGAATTGCTTCAGAAATACTGAAAGCTCAATTCAGAATGTTGTAGAATTAATTAATAAGCAGAACACGGGAAGCAGTGCGGGTACTGACAACGGCCTTTCTGGAAAATTGATAGTGGCCGCATTGATTGTTATTGTATTAGACTTTATTGTGAGCGTGACTGTTTTATTGAAATTGTTTGGAATAATATGAGAAGATCTGATTTCGAAAAAGATCACTACGCCATAAGGGGTGGTGTCCCATTAAAGGGCGAGGTGGCGATTGGCGGAGCCAAAAACGCCGCTCTGGGGATAATTGCCGCAGCAATAATGACCGATGAAACAGTCACCATAGAGAATATGCCGGATGTCCGTGATACAAATGTGATGCTGGATGCGATGAAAGCAATCGGAGTCATTGTGGATAGGGTGGACAGGCATACCGTGAAGATAAATGGGTCGCTGGTTCAGAATGTGAACATAGAGTTTGAGTCCATAAAAAAGATCAGAGCGTCATACTATTTGATAGGGGCTCTGCTCGGAAAATATAAGGAAGCTGAGGTTCCCTTGCCTGGCGGGTGTAATATTGGGAGCCGACCAATAGATCAGCATCAAAAGGGATTCCGGGCTCTGGGCGCAAGTGTCAGGATCGAAAGAGGAAATATAATCGCAAAGGCCAAGGACGATAGGCTCTATGGAGCCCACATTTATTTGGACGTGGTGACTGTTGGAGCCACTATTAATGTGATGATGGCTTCCTGCATGGCTGAGGGAAAGACCATAATTGAGAATGCGGCGAAAGAGCCGCATGTGGTTGATGTGGCTAATTTCCTGAATAGCTGCGGAGCCAATATTAAGGGCGCAGGAACGGACGTAATAAGGATAAGAGGGGTGGAGAAGCTGCACGGCACCACTTATTCTATAATACCTGACCAGATAGAAGCGGGAACCTTTATGTGTGCGGCTGCTGTTACACAAGGGGACGTGCTTATAAAGAATGTCATACCAAAGCATTTGGAATCCATTACTGCGAAGCTCATAGAGATTGGCTGTACCGTGGAGGAATTTGATGATGCAGTCAGAGTCAGGAATAATGGACGGACACACAGGACCCAGATAAAGACCCTGCCCTACCCGGGCTTTCCAACGGACATGCAGCCCCAAGCCGGGGTGATTTTGAGCCTCTCAGAGGGAATAAGCACAATAACTGAGAGCATATTTGAAAATCGCTTCAAATATGTCGATGAAATCACTCGGATGGGCGCAAATATCAAGGTCGAGGGGAATACGGCAATAATAGATGGAGTGTCCAAATATACGGGCGCACATATTACAGCCCCGGATTTAAGGGCTGGCGCGGCTCTTGTACTGGCAGGACTTGTTGCGGAGGGAGTCACAGTAATTGACGATATCCACCTGATTGAGAGGGGATATGAAGATTTTGATGTAAAGCTAAGGTCGTTGGGGGCGATGATTCAAAAGGTAGATGATAGCAAGGCTGTACAGCGTTTCACTTTAGAAACGGCGGCAGTATCATGAAATATATAAAGCTCATATTTGGGTGAGTACGATATTTAGGAGGTAGTTTGTAAATGGAGAAGAGATTATTTACATCTGAGTCGGTGACAGAGGGGCATCCTGACAAGGTATGCGATGCCATAAGCGATGCCATCCTAGATGAGTGCATAAGACAGGATCCGATGAGCAGGGTTGCATGCGAGACAGTCGCCTGCACAGGGTTCGTTCTTGTGACAGGAGAGATCACGACTAAGGCCTATGTGAATATGCAGCAGGTGGTGAGGGATACAGTCGCGGAAATCGGCTATACGAAGTCGGAATACGGTTTCGACGCAAATACCTGTGCGGTCTTTACTGCCATTGACGAGCAGTCTGCGGATATAGCGATGGGCGTGGACAATGCGCTGGAGACTAAGGCGGAGCTTAAGGCGCTTGAGAAGAATATGACCGATGACGAGATTGGCGCAATTGGAGCCGGGGATCAGGGAATGATGTTTGGCTATGCCACGGACGAGACTCCTGAATATATGCCATATCCTATTTCATTGGCGCATAAGCTTACAAGGCAGCTCACAAAGGTTCGTAAGGATGGGACGCTTGACTACCTTAGACCGGACGGCAAGTCACAGGTTTCTGTGGAATATGGGGAGGACGGCAAGCCTGCGAGGCTTGAGGCTGTTGTCATATCCACTCAGCATGACGAGCATGTCTCTCAGGAGCAGATTCATAATGATATAAAGAAATACGTGTTCGACCCGATTGTGCCGCAGGGGATGATTGATGATAAGACGAAGATTTACATAAATCCCACGGGACGCTTTGTGATCGGAGGACCTCATGGCGATGCGGGTCTTACTGGAAGGAAGATTATCGTCGATACCTATGGCGGCTATGCCAGGCACGGCGGCGGGGCCTTTTCCGGGAAGGACTGCACTAAGGTTGACAGATCCGGTGCTTATGCCGCAAGGTATGTGGCGAAGAACATAGTGGCGGCGGGGCTTGCGAACCAAGTAGAGGTTCAGCTTTCTTATGCTATCGGAGTAGCAGAGCCGACTTCGGTACACGTAGAGACCTTTGGTACTGGCAAGATTTCGGATGAGAAGATAACTGAATTGGTCAGGGAGAATTTTGACCTGCGTCCTGCGGGGATAATCAAGATGCTGGATCTGCGTCGTCCGATTTACAAGCAGACCGCAGCCTACGGTCATTTCGGAAGGACTGATGTGGATCTGCCTTGGGAAAAGACGGATCGCGTTGAGGAATTAAAGAAGTATCTATAAGTTTCATTGTTGGGACATACGACTGGTAGAGAAATCCGGCCGTATGTCCTAGTTATATAAAAACAAGGAGTATGGGTCTCATGCCAAGGATAATGACACAGCATCTGGTGCCGGGGATGATTGTCGCTGAAGATGTGTTCGCCTTTAATGGTCAGATGATCATTCCAAAGGATATGGTGCTTACTGACAAAGCTATAACAAAGCTGGAATTCTATTCAGTTGTTTCAGTGAGGATTAAGGAAGAAAGCGCATCTATAACCCCAGAGGAAAGGGAGGAAGAGACTTACTCTCAAAAAATAAAGAATAGTGCGGAATATAAGGAGTTCAAAGCCAATTTTGAGGAATCGGTGGAAGAGTTCCATGATAACGTGAATGACATTGTCACGAAGAACGTGATTAATACGGACGCACTTCTTTCTGAGTCCGAAAAAGTGCTCGATGAGAATCCGAATGGGATTCATATCTTCGATATGCTTCATAATATGCGTATGTACGATGATTCGACCTATGCGCATTGCATGAATGTCTCGCTTATTTGCAATGTTTTTGGCCGCTGGCTGAAATTCCCGGATGAAGATTTGAAAGTCCTCACGCTCTGTGGTCTTTTGCACGACATAGGTAAGCTTAAGATACCTGGAGAAATCGTTGGGAAGCCCGCAAAGCTTACCGATGAAGAATACAAGATAATAAAGACCCATACATTGGAAGGATACAATATCTTAAAGAAGCTGCCTATAAATCCTCACATAAAGAATGCGGCATTGATGCACCATGAGAAATGCGATGGAACAGGATATCCTGTGGGTCTTACTACGGACAGAATAGATCCCTTTGCGAGAATAGTTGCAATAGCGGATGTATATGACGCTATGACTTCTGCAAGAGTATATAGGGGCCCTCTCTGCCCTTTTAAGGTCATCGAAATATTCGAAAGCGAAGGCTTGCAAAAGTACGATCCAAAGTACATTATGACCTTTCTTGAGTATATTGTGAATACATATATGAATAATAGAGTGAAGCTGTCCAATGGAATGGAAGGAGATATAGTCTTGATTAACAAGCTGAATCTATCCCATCCAATGGTCAGAGTCGGAGATAAATTTATCAATCTTTCAGAGCAAACCGATATTTCTATAGAAGCTATCATCTGAGGATAGCGTTCCCAAATGTCTTTCGTCCACTTACATACACATACAGAATATTCCCTATTGGATGGTTCAAACAAAATAAAAGAGTACGTTTCCAGGGTCAAGGCCCTGGGGATGGATTCGGCTGCAATCACAGATCACGGCGTCATGTACGGCGTGATTGATTTTTATAAGGAGTGCCAAGCTCAGGACATAAAGCCTATAATTGGCTGTGAAGTCTATGTGGCTCTGGGCTCTCGCTTCGATAAGTCGTCAGGAGTCAGCGAGGATAGGTATCATCATTTGGTCTTACTCTGTGAGAACAATACAGGGTACGCAAATCTTATGAAAATGGTGTCATTGAGCTTTACTGAAGGCTTCTACTATAAGCCTAGAGTGGACATGGAACTTCTTGCGAAGTACCACGAAGGCTTGATTGCTCTTTCGGCCTGTCTTGCCGGTGAAATTCCTAATAATATACTGATGGGTTTCAGGGATAAGGCTGAGGAGGCGGCGCTCAGGTTGGAATCCATATTCGGAAAGGGAAATTTCTTCCTGGAGCTGCAAGATCATGGCAACATGGATCAGCATAGAGTGAATCCTGAGCTCTTAAAGCTGTCCAAAAAATTGGACATTCCGTTGGTGTGTACGAATGACGTACATTATACTTACAGGGAGGATGAGAGGCCTCACGATATCCTGCTTTGCATCCAGACCGCAAAGAAGCTAAGCGATGAGAACAGGCTGCGATACGAAGGCGGGCAGTATTATATAAAGTCAGAAGAGGAAATGTCGGCCTTATTCCCCTATGCTCCCGAAGCTTTGGAGAATACGGCAAGAATTGCAGAACGCTGCAGGGTGGAGATTGAGTTTCACAATACGAAGCTTCCGCATTTCGATATCCCTAAGGAATTTAAGGATTCAAGGGAATATTTGGCTTTCCTTGTGAACGAGGGATTTAAAAAGAGATATCCGGATGACGATGGGCGTTTAAGAAAAAGAATGGAGTACGAACTATCGGTCATAGAACACATGGGGTATGTGGACTATTTCCTGATAGTCTGGGACTATATAAATTTTGCGAGGGAACACGGCATAGCGGTGGGACCCGGCAGAGGGTCTGCGGCCGGTTCTATCGTATCTTATGCTTTGAGGATCACAGATATAGATCCGATTGCCTACGATTTGCTTTTCGAGAGATTTTTGAATCCCGAGAGAATCTCTATGCCGGATATTGACGTTGATTTCGAGTATGAACGGCGCCAAGAGGTCATAGATTATGTGATACAGAAGTATGGACAGTCTAAGTGCGTCCAGATTGTCACGTTTGGAACTTTGGCGGCAAAGGGCGTTATAAGGGACGTGACCAGGGTAATGGACTTGCCATATTCATTTGGGGATAAATTGGCAAGGATGATCCCGGGCGAGCTTAACATTACCTTGGAAAAAGCGTTGAGAGATAATAATGATTTCAGAAAGCTCTATGAATCGGACGAAACGGTGCGGGATGTGATTGATATGAGCATGAGGCTCGAGGGGCTGCCGCGGCATACCTCGATTCATGCGGCCGGGATATTGATCACGCCGGAGGACGCAGACAAATATGTCCCGCTTTCAAGGGGAGCGAATGGAGAAATCACGACCCAGTTCACGATGACGACCTTGGAAGAGCTGGGTTTATTGAAAATGGACTTTTTGGGACTCAGGACTCTTGGGGTCATTAAGACTGCATTGAAATTTATCAATTCCACATACGAGGAATATAAGGAAACTCCGCTCAATATAGATAAAATTGATTATAACGACCCGAAAGTGATGGAGTTCATAAGTACGGGCAAGACGGATGGGGTGTTCCAGATTGAATCTCCGGGGATGCAGAGATTCATGAAGGATTTGAAGCCGGAGAGTTTAGAGGACATAATCGCAGGAATTGCGCTGTATCGCCCGGGACCGATGGATTTCATTCCCAAATACGTGGCAGGGAAAAAGAATCAGGACAATGTAAAGTACGATTGTCCGGAGCTTGAACCCATATTGAAGCCAACTTATGGCTGTATAGTGTACCAGGAACAGGTCATGCAAATCGTGCAGCAGCTAGGAGGTTATACTTTGGGACGCGCTGATCTGGTTCGACGCGCGATGAGCAAGAAAAAGCAGAAGGTCATGGAAGAAGAGGAGGCGAATTTCGTACATGGCAATAAGGAGCAGGGTGTTCCTGGCTGCATAGCATTGGGAATTGATGAGGGCGTTGCAAGGCACATATATGCGGAAATGATGGATTTTGCAAAATATGCTTTCAATAAGTCCCATGCTGCGGCTTACGCCTATGTTACGATGCAGACCGCCTTCTTAAAATGCTATTATCCCGTGGAATTCATGGCTGCAATTTTGACCAGTGTTATGGACATAAATACCAAGCTTTCCAGCTATCTGCTTTCTGTCCGAGACATGGGAATCAAGCTGCTGCCCCCGGATATAAATAAGAGCTATTCTGGATTTTCTCCGTCGGATGGCACTATTAGATATGGACTCTCAGCCATAAGGAGTGTCGGCGTGCCCGTCATTAAATATCTGGTGGAGGAAAGGGAGAAGAATGGGCCTTTTCTATCCATGAAGGATTTCATCTATAGGATGGATACGAGGGATTTCACCAAACGCACAATGGAGGCTTTCATTAAGGCCGGAGCCTTGTCCTCTTTGGGAGGGACCAGGAAGCAATATATGTATATTTATGAGAATGAGATGGAATTTATGGCTCAGGAGAGAAAGGACAATATGTCAGGGCAGATCTCATTCTTTGATATGTTGGGGGGTGAGGAATCTCAGGATGCTCTCTTTGCTGCAGTCAAGGGAGACAGGCTGCCTGACGTTGGGGAATTTCCGCCAGATCAATTGCTGGCATTTGAGAAAGAAATGCTGGGAGTCTATGTTACAGGACACCCGCTCGATGAATACTCTGAGCTTTGGAGGAATAATATAAACGCTAATTCCGCCGATTTTGAGTTGAATTCTGAAACTAACAGGATTGGGCTGTCAGAGGGCAAGAGTGTCACGATAGGTGGGATCATTACTGAAATACGGCTCAGACAGACCAAAAAAGGGGACACAATGGCTATATTTCTGTTGGAGGATATGCTTGGGACAGTAGAAGTCATTACTTGGCCTGACAGATATATGAGATTTATCGATGAAATCAGGGAAGATGCCAAGGTGTTCATCACGGGAAGGGTCAAGGTGGAGGATGAGAAAAACGGAAGCCTGGTAGCAGATAAAATAGTTCCTTTTGAAGAAGTACCAAGGAGACTCTATATCCAGTTTTCAACAATGGCTGATTATAAGGACGGAAAAGAGGGACTGGAAAGCCTTATCTTAGAAAACAGAGGAAAAGACTCTGTGACGGTATATATCAGGCAGGGCAAATGCAAAAAAACATATGAGGATAACCTTCGGATAAGCGCAAATAGATATTTGATGGAGAAATTATATAGTCTTTACGGGAAAGAGAATGTGAAGCTAAGATAACTGTAGAATGGCTTCGAAGGTTAGTCAATGGGTCTGAATAGTCTCAGAGTTTGATGATGAAGATAAGGAGTCCCTTCATTGCAATTGATATATAGGGAAAGATTATTTATAATTAAAAAGATTAACTGTAACTATTCAGAATCCCCTGAGATTTCATCAAATTTGCAATTCAAGCTTGCTTGAAAATTGCAAATTTGATGAAATCTCAGGGCGGTAACGATAGTTACGATTAACTGTAAGAAAGAAGATAATTTAGGTAAAAATTCTAATAAAGCTTTAGAAAGTTAAGATTTTCAAAAATAGGAGGTTTTTATGGCGGGAAGCAAGATTAACACGATCGGCGTATTGACCAGCGGCGGAGATGCCCCGGGGATGAATGCTGCAATTCGTGCGGTTACAAGAAAGGCAATCAATCATGGAATAAGGGTTTTTGGGATTGAAAAGGGCTATCAGGGGCTTCTGAATGGCGAAATGCGTGAGCTTTCAGCGGCAGATGTATCGGACACAATACAGCAGGGCGGAACAATCTTGAAGACTGCCAGGAGCGAGGAATTCAAGACAGAAGAAGGGCGGCAGAAGGGTGCGCAGGTTCTTAGAGACAACGGGATAGAGGCTCTCGTGGTCATTGGCGGCGATGGTTCTTATAGAGGGGCTTTGGAGCTATATAAAAGCGCGGGTTATCCTGTGATTGGGATTCCCGGGACCATTGATTTGGATATTGCCTGCACGGAATATACTATTGGCTTCGACACGGCCATAAATACCGCAATGGAAGCAATTGATAAGGTCAGAGATACCTCCAGCTCCCATGAAAGGTGCTCAATAATTGAGGTCATGGGTCGGAAGGCTGGATATATAGCTATGTGGTGCGGCATCGCCAGTGGGGCGGAGGAAATACTTCTGCCTGAGACCTATGATTTTGACGAGCAGAAGATCATCAATCATATCACAGATATCAGGAAGATAGGAAAGACGCATTTCCTGATTATTAATGCGGAAGGAATAGGTCATTCTACTTCTATGGCAAGGCGAATCGAGGCGGCTACAGGCATGGAGACCAGGGCGACCATATTGGGTTATATGCAGAGGGGCGGTTCTCCGACCTGTAAGGATCGCTTCTATGCCTCAATAATGGGTGCATATGCGGTGGATTTGCTCTATGAAGGAAAGATCAACCGAATAGTAGGGTATAGTAAGGGCGATTTTACGGACTTCGATATCGTGGAAGCTCTTGAAATGCAGAAATCCATTCCGGATTACTATGTTGAAATATCAAAGGACCTCGTGCGATGATCACATCGGCTGGAAATCCAAAGCTGCGGCTTATTAGGGAACTGCTGGACAGATCGAGGACGAGACGCCAAGAGGGTGCCTTCATTATAGAAGGCATCCGTTCTTTTGAGGAAGCTCCAAAGGACCAGATATTGGCGGTCTTTGTTTCAGAGAGCTTTAGGAAGCGTTATCCTGAAATAGAGGGAGAGGTAGTCAAAGAAGAGATTTTTCAAAAGCTTTCCGATGTAAGGACTCCGCAGGGCATAATGGCCGCTGTAAAGATAAAGAGATATTCACTGGACGATATATTGCGGCCGGGGATGAAGGGCAGCAGGCTCTATCTCGTGTTGGAGGGAATACAGGACCCGGGGAATGTTGGCACGATGATTCGTACAGCAGAAGGAGCAGGAGTAGCTGGAATAATCATGGACAGGGGCACAGCGGATGCTTATGCCCCGAAAGTGGTGCGCTCAACCATGGGTTCGATTTTTCGGGTGCCATTTCTCTATACAGATGACCTAAGCTTTGTACTCAGCAGAATGAAACAATGCGGTGTCTATGTCTATGCGGCTGAGATGGGTGGCGAGGAAGAATTTGGACAAACAGAATATCAGGAAAAAGCAGCCTTTTTGATCGGGAATGAGGGTAACGGGCTTTCGAGTGAGAGCCTTAAAAAGGCTGATAAGCAAATAAGCATACCAATGATGGGACGCGTGAAGTCCTTGAATGCGGCTATTTCATCGGCTCTTTTTTTGTACGATTACAGGAGGCAGTGGAAAAATGCTAAATAAAGACGGAAAATGGGATTTTGATTCCGAAGACTCCGGAAAAATACAAAAGGAACTAAGGAATAGGGATTTCCTCACTCTTAAGGACTATACAAGGGAAGAGATTGAATATCTGCTTGCGCTGTCGTCCTATTTCAAGGATTTGAAGCAAAGGCATATTTTACATGATAAATTAAAATGCAGGAACGTAGCTCTTATTTTTGAAAAGACAAGTACTCGTACCCGCTGTTCGTTTGAAGTGGCGGCTCACGACCTGGGGATGGGGAGCACATACTTGGATCCTACGGGCTCACAGATTGGAAAAAAAGAGAGCATAGCGGATACTGCGCAAGTGCTGAGCCGTATGTACGATGGGATTGAATATAGGGGCTTTGGTCAAGAAAGAGTAGAGACCCTCGCAAAGTACTCAGAGGTGCCTGTTTGGAATGGCCTTACAAATGAATATCACCCGACTCAGATCCTGGCGGATATGTTAACTATAAAAGAAAGCTTTGGGACTTTGAAGGGCAGAAAATTCGTTTATATGGGTGATGCAAGGTATAACATGGGTAATTCCTTGATGATTGGCTGTGCTAAACTGGGTCTGCATTTCGTAGCGGGGGCGCCTGAGAAATATCAGCCATCCCGTGAACTGGTCGATAAATGCAGGGAGTGGGCGGCAGAATCTGGAGGAAGTGTGACCCTTGAAACGGATCCCGAAAAGGCGGTCGCTGGGGCAGAAGCTGTTTATACGGATGTTTGGGTTTCTATGGGCGAGCCGGACGAAGTCTGGGAGGAGAGGATCAGGGACCTTACTCCGTATAAGGTAACGGATGAATTAATGAATAGAGCCGAAAAAAATGCCATATTCATGCACTGCCTCCCCTCTTTCCATGACCTGGAGACCGAAATCGGCAAGAAAATATATGAAAAGTACGGAATTAAGGACATGGAAGTGACAGACAGCGTTTTCCAAAAGCACAGCAAGGTGCTTTTTAACGAAGCTGAGAACAGGATGCATACCATAAAGGCTGTGATGGCAGCAACTTTGGGATATAGCGTGTAAGATTGAGCGATATAATAAGGTCCGAGGAGTGGCGGATATGAGGGAAGAGGGCTATATAAAGGACATAATTGCTGTTTTTTTAGGTTTTCTGATCATAATGCTGACAATTATCGCAATTTTGGATAAGGGCAGAAATGAACTATTTTTTACTGTTCTGTTTATCTTAGGGCTTTTGATTTCTCTTTGCAGCATCTGGCGGGTAAAAAGTGCGGGAAAGCTTTTCTTTCTCCCGTTCCTGCTGGTGGCCATTGTAATGTGTGTGTTTTGCTATATTTCATTTAAGCATCTGTTCTTCTCTGCATGAATAGGGGTTAATCGTTTATTTGACATCCAATAGACAAATTTACTAAGAAAGTTTGGATAGAGTACCATGAAAACAGCGGATTTGATAGAACTATTAGAAAATAAGGCTGTAAGGCATGAAGATGACATCTTTTTGTCAGGGCAGGAGATAGCCGATGCCCTGTCTCTGTCCAGAACTGCGGTCTGGAAGGCGATAAAGCGAGCTGAAAAAGAGGGATACGAGATAGAGAGCAAGACGGGCTTGGGGTACAGGCTTGTCGATGGAAAAAACGCATTCAGTGAAGCCTCTATTTCAAGGGCTCTGAATAGCCGATGGTTGGGACAAAATGATAAAATCGTATTCATGGACAGCACGGATTCTACTAATGAAGAAGCGAAACGAAGAACTAAGGCTGCTTCGATCGATGAAAAAGAGAGGTTGAATGGAACTATATTTGTGGCTGATTATCAGGACTCCGGGAAAGGAAGAAGAGGAAGGGTTTGGGAACTGCCGCCCGGGGAGGGGATAGCCATGAGCTATCTCTTGACTCCTGAGATAAAGCCGGATATGGCCCCGATGATGACCCTTATCATGGCTCTTTCTTGTGTGTCGGGAATAATTGCAGCGACAGGGCTCAAATCTCAGATAAAATGGCCTAATGACATAGTGATAGGCGGGAAAAAGATAGTTGGCATACTTACAGAGATGTCCTTGGAAAATGCGTATATTAGCAATGTGATAGTCGGGACAGGCATAAACGTAAATGTGGGCAGTTTTCCGGAAGAGATTGGAAAGAATGCCTCATCGCTCATGATTGAGGGAAGACAAAGGTACTCTAGGACGGAATTGCTGTGCAGGATTACAGAAAGTTTTGAATCTCGCTATGAAGCCTTTTTGGAAAGAGGGGATCTGGGAGCATTTCTTGAGGAATATAATTCTATTTGCGTGAATGCAGGGAATAGGGTCAAGGTGCATGATCCAAAGGGCGAATATGAAGGTTTCGCTAAAGGCATAAATGAAAGAGGCGAATTGATCGTGGAAAAGGATGGTGGAGAAGTCTTGAATGTTTATGCCGGAGAGGTCTCCGTTAGGGGTGTGTATGGCTATACTTGATGAACAGAATTCGGTGCTATGCGTTGCAAATGCCTATGAGAAAAAGTACTATTTTAATCCCATCTATGGAAGGCTTCCTGAAAATATCCAGAACGAGATAAAGGCCATGTGCGTGCTTTTCACGGAGGAAGTCGGTGGAGTGCTTTCGCTTTATTTTGATGAAGAGGGCGAGCTGATACTTAGAACTGAGAGCGATGAAGAGGACATTACTTATGACGAGATAGGTGCAGGGCTTTTAATCGGGAGAATGCGGAGGGAAAAGGCGGAGCTTTTCAAAGGTTTAGAGCTATTCCATAAGGTGATTTTTGAATGCGTATAGGAAGCGTTGAAATTGAAAATCCATATATCTTAGCGCCAATGGCAGGAGTCACAGACCTGCCATTTCGTTTGCTTTGCAGGGAAATGGGAGCGGGGCTCGTGTCCATGGAAATGGTCAGTGCAAAAGCGATTTCCTATGGAAATAAAAATACTGCGGCATTGATGGTTAGTGATGAAGCGGAGAGACCGGTTTCGCTGCAGCTATTCGGCTGTGAGCCTGAATTGATGGCAGAGGTCGCAAAAAGGATTGAAGTCCTTCCTTTTGATATTCTGGATATAAACATGGGCTGCCCCATGCCGAAGATTGTAAATAACGGGGAAGGGTCGGCCTTGATGAAGAATCCGCAGCTTGTCGGGAAGATAATAGAGTCTGTATCGAGTGCTACAGTTAAGCCTGTGACAGTAAAGATCAGAAAAGGATACGATGAAACGGACATTAATGCTTCAGAAATAGCATATATAGCGCAGGAATCTGGTGCGGCTGCGGTACAAATACATGGACGCACAAGAACTCAACTCTATAGCGGGGAGGCTGACTGGGATATAATAGGGACTGTAAAGAGCCGGGTAAAGATTCCGGTCATAGGCAATGGGGATATTCAGTCCTTTGAGGACGCTAAGAGGATGATGGATCAGACTGGCTGCGATGCCGTGTCGATTGGGCGAGCTGCGAGGGGTAATCCTTGGATTTTCAAAGAACTAGTGCAGAAAACAAAATATTTACCTGCACTAAGTGAAAAGAAGGCCGTTATGCTTCGGCATTTAGAAATGGCAGTTCTGCAAAAAGGTGAGTTCACAGCAATTAGGGAAATGAGAAAGCACATAGGATGGTACACTAGCGGAATGGCGGGATCCGCAAAGCTTCGGGTGAAGGTGAATTTGGTGGATACTGCGAGTGAGATGGAAGAGCTCATACTGGCATTGACATAAAATGAGCCACGTTATCGGTATGAGAGAATGCATACTGATGACGTGGCTCGTTGTTGCTATTCCGGGTCATTTTGATCGTGAAAAGCAACGGCTCGTTATAGGAGAGTGAAAAAGCGATTTTTAAAGCTTAAAGCAAAAACGACTGCTTGATAAGAGAATCTACTTCACTGTGAGTCAGGCTTCGGCCTGAAAGAGTGGTTGACTGTATAATATTGGAAGCGATTTTGGGAGTGACTTCTATTATGCTCCCATCCTTGAAATTCATCTTATATTTTCCGTTAAGCTGCTTTTTAAGTCCTGCTTTCTCAAGCTCATCTTCGGCATAGGCTTCTATTCCGGTGCCACCGTTCACATTATCTAATATAGTGTCATCTAATCTGTTTTTATTGCTCATCATAAAAATCTCCTTTCAAAACTGACTCTTTATTATCTATACGAAGCTTTTCCGAAAGTGGCAGAAAATTTTTAAAAAAAAACCCTGTGTGGTATACTGATAGTCAAAAAGTGTATTAGTGGGCGCATAAAAATTGTGTGCTTGCTATATGAATCAAATCGAGTTTTATGGGCGTTATATAATAGAATGAATTTTGATATAGAAGAGAATCTAGCCAAGCTTCCCAAAAGACCGGGAGTCTATCTTATGCACGATGAAAAGGACGAGATTATCTACGTGGGTAAGGCAATCAACCTTTTCAACAGGGTGCATTCTTATTTCCGAAAAACGAAGAAAAGCCCCAAGATTGAGAGAATGGTGACTCATATAGACTATTTTGAGTATATCATTACGGACTCAGAACTAGAGGCCTTGATTCTTGAAAGCAACTTGATAAAGAAGCACCGTCCTAAATACAATACTATGCTGAAGGACGACAAGAGTTATCCATATATCAAGGTGACAGTTCAGGAAGAATATCCGAGAATACTATTCTCCAGAAAGCCAGGAGGAGATACTGGGCACGATAAATCCAAATCAAAGTACTTTGGACCCTATACTTCTGCCTATGGGGTAAAAGAAACCATTGAATTAATCAATAAGATATACCATTTAAGGGACTGCAACAGGGTCCTGCCTCGGGATATCGATAAAGACCGCCCTTGTCTAAATTATCACATAAATATGTGCCAGGGACCGTGCAAGAGCGGAAGCACGGACAAGGAAAAGTATGGAGAGTCCGTGAAGGGAGCGTTAGAGTTTCTGAATGGGAACTATGCGCCGATTCTGGATATGTTGGAAAAAAAGATGGGGGAGGCCGCTGAAGAACTGCGGTTTGAAGATGCGGCTGAATGGCGTGATCTCTTGGAATCTGTAAAAACCGTGGCTCAAAAGCAGAAGATAACTGCGTCCGATACCGGGGATAGAGATATCATAGCGGTTGCAGGCGATGGAAAGGACGCGGTGGTACAAGTTTTCTTTGTCAGAGGCGGACGCTTGGTTGGCAGGGATCATTTCTATATGACAGGAGTCGAGGAAGGAGAAGAGAGCGAGACTCTGTCGAGCTTTGTCAAACAATTCTATTCGGGCACGCCTTTTATCCCTAGGGAGATCATGCTGGAAACGGAGATTGAAGACAGCGCAATCATTGAAGAGTGGCTCGCAAAAAAGAGGGGTGCCAAGGTCTCAATCATTACCCCCAAAAGGGGAATGAAGGAGAAGCTGGTAAACCTTGCGAAGCAGAATGCAGCCCTTGTCCTGAGCAACAATAAAGAAAAGCTTTCGAGGGAAGAGAAACGTACAGTAGGCTCCGCAATGGCTCTGGCGAAGCTCCTTGGAATCTCAAATGCGGACCGGATAGAATCTTTTGATATTTCAAATATAAGCGGATACGAATCAGTGGGTTCGATGGTGGTCTTTGAAAAGGGGAGAGAAAAGCGTTCGGATTACAGAAAATTCAAGATTAAGACCGTGATAGGACCGAATGACTATGCAAGCATGAATGAGGTACTTACCCGAAGATACAAGCATTTATTGTCTGAAGAAATGGACGCAGGCGACTCGTTTACCAAGTATCCGGATCTGATACTCATGGACGGCGGAAAAGGGCAGGTGAATATTGCTCTGAAGGTTCTGGATGAGCTTGGATTGGATATTCCCGTTGCTGGCATGGTGAAAGATGATTACCATCGCACGCGTGGGATTTATTATAATAACGTGGAGCTGCCGATTGACACTCACTCGGATTGCTTCCGATTGGTTACGAGAGTCCAGGATGAGACTCACCGCTTTGCGATAGAATACCATAGGTCTCTGCACGGAGCAAAGCAGCTCCATTCGGTTTTGGATGACATTAACGGGATAGGCGAAAGGAGAAGAAAGGCCCTGATGAGGGCTTTCGGATCGATAGAAGCAGTTGCGGATGCCTCAGAAGAAGAATTAAAAAAGGTGGATGGAATGGACTCTAAGGCGGCATTGGCTGTCTATGAGTTTTTTAGAAAACGAGATAATGAGCGCTGCTCAGGTTGAACAGCATGTAGGAGGAAATTAAATGGCAAATTTACCCTTGATAAGTCTGGTAGAGAAGATGAACTTGATAAATCTTACTCCTGAGATAGATATATCGAAATCCGTGATAACCCAGCCGGATATAAATCGCCCGGCGCTCCAACTCACGGGATATTTTGAGCATTTCAACAGAAATAGAGTACAGATAGTGGGATTTGTTGAATATTCATATACTCAATATATGGATGATGAGCGGAAAGAAGAGATATATGAAAAATTTTTGAATAGTGGAGTGCCATGTGTCGTATTCTGTAGGGATTTGGATCCAGACGACATATTCATGAAGCATGCAAGGGCGAATAATGTCCCTGTATTCAAATCCACTTATCCCACAGGGGCTTTCGAAGCGGAGATAACCAGGTGGATGAAGGTGAGGCTTGCTCCCTGTATATCCATTCATGGGGTCTTAGTGGACGTTAACGGCGAGGGAGTCCTCATTACTGGCGAAAGCGGCATAGGAAAGAGCGAAGCGGCGCTGGAGCTGATAAGGAGGGGGCATCGTTTGATTTCAGACGATGTGGTGGAGATACGAAAGGTGTCTGACGATACCTTGGTCGGGTCGGCACCGGATATCACCAAGCATTTCATTGAACTCCGAGGAATTGGCATAGTGGACGTAAAGGCTCTGTTCGGGGCCACCAGCGTGAAGGACACCCAGACCATAGATTTGGTCATACGCCTTGAGGATTGGGACAAGGATAAGGATTATGACAGGCTTGGTATGGAAGAAGAATATACTGAGTACCTGGGAAATAAGGTCGTTTGCCACAACATACCCATAAGGCCGGGCAGGAATCTATCAATTATCTGCGAGACGGCGGCGATCAATCACAGGCAGAAAAAGATGGGATACAATGCGGCGAAAGAGCTATATAAGAGGGTGCAGGAAAATCTCATGAAGCGTCAGCAGGAACAGACAATGGTTAAATAAGGAGGCGGATGATGGGGAAATATGTATTTGGAATTGACGTAGGCGGGACATCAGTGAAATTCGGTTTATTCGAAGTAGATGGGTCGAATGGGAATCTGATTGAAAAATGGTCGATACCGACCCGTACTGAGGACAGTGGAAGCCATATTCTTCCGGATATTGCTGATTCTATAAAGAATAAAATAAGTGAAAAGTCGTATGGATTGGATGAAATTATAGGGGCAGGAATCGGACTTCCGGGTCCGGTAGATGATAAGGGAATTATCAGGAAGGCGGTCAATCTATATTGGAAAGAAGATTTCAACGTAGAGGAACGTCTGTCGGGACTCTTGGATGGCATGAAGGTCAAGGCAACGAATGACGCGAACGCTGCAGCCTTGGGAGAGGCTTGGGCAGGAAGCGCAAAGAATGCGATGAACGTCCTTATGATTACCCTCGGAACTGGGGTCGGTGGTGGAATCGTTATAAACGGAAAGGTTTATGCGGGCACGACAGGGGCCGCAGGCGAAGTCGGTCATATTATGATAGAAAGGGACTTTGAGGAGAAGTGCAATTGCGGCAATGCCGGCTGCCTGGAGCAATTCGCTTCCGCCACCGGCATGGTCAGAGTGGGCCGCAGGATGCTCTCAGAAACAGCAGATCCCAGCCCGCTTAGAGAGAGGCGGGACCGTCTTACGGCAAAGGACATCTGGGATGCCGCAAAGGATGGAGACTCTATGGGACTTAAGATAGCGGGTGAGATTGGGAGGTACTTAGGCGAAGGGCTTGCAATCATTGCGACAGTCTTGAACCCGGAGGTCATAGTGATAGGCGGCGGAGTCTCTGCGGCAGGAAAAATCGTCTTGGAGAGCGTAGAAAAGCACTTTAAGAAACATATCTTCCATGCCAGCGCTGGAACGAAAATCGTACTTGCGAGTCTCGGAAATGATGGCGGCATCTATGGTACAGCAAAGTTATTGATTGATTGATAATATGGCGAGAAATAATTTTTTTGTAGATTACCTCAAGACCGTCATGGAAGAGGACAGGATTCTTTTGGATGAGCCAATGAGCAATCACACCACCTTTAGGGTGGGGGGACCTGCGGACTATTTTCTGAAGCCTGCCACAATAGGTGAGCTGAAGAGTCTCATTCGCTATCTAAATCAGACCGATAGACGGTACATGGTGATAGGAAATGGCAGCAATCTCTTGGTTGGAGACCATGGCTATAGGGGAGTCGTAGTCCAGCTTTTAGAACTCTGTAATGACATTGATGTCAATGGCGACACGATTATGGCGGGTGCGGGCGCAAAGCTCTCAGAAGTGGCGCAGATAGCGGCCGAAGAGGGTCTTTCGGGATTGGAATTCGCGTCAGGGATCCCTGGCAGCATTGGCGGGGCGGTCGTCATGAATGCCGGCGCCTATGACGGCGAAATGAAGCAGGTCGTGGAATCCGTTGAAGTAGTGACACCTTTAGGGGATTTCTTTGCGCTTTCAAATGAGGAAATGAAATTCGGCTATAGGATGAGTGTCGTTCAGAAAGCCAGATATACCGTGGCGAGAGTCGTCATTAGGCTTCAAAGGGGCGATACACAGGATATAAAAAAGAAAATGCGGGAGCTTTCTGAAGAGAGGCGGAAGAAGCAGCCTTTGAATTATCCAAGCGCTGGAAGCACGTTCAAACGCCCGGAAGGTTATTTTGCGGGTAAGCTGATAATGGATGCAGGGATGTCAGGCTTCGCAGTGGGTGGAGCAAAGGTCTCAGAAAAACACTGTGGATTCATAGTCAATACGGGCTGGGCTTCAGCAGCAGATATTCTGGATTTGATTAAAGAGGTGCAGGAAAAGGTAAAGACCAGATTCGGGGTACAGCTTGAACCTGAAGTGTGCATAATAGGGGAATTTTGATGAGATTTGTTATCGTGACGGGAATGAGCGGGGCCGGGAAAAGCACTTCGCTGAAGATGCTTGAAGATATGGGGTTCTTCTGTGTGGACAATCTTCCGGTGCCTCTCATAGAAAAATTTGCGGAGCTGGCCTTTGCGCCGAATAGCGAGCTTTCCAAAGTCGCTGTCGGAATAGATGTGAGGACAGGCCTGGCGGCGGTGGATAAGGCTCTGGAGGACCTAAAAGCAAAGGACTATGCCTATGAAATCCTGTTTTTAGAAGCAGATAATGATTGCCTCGTTAAGAGATTCAAGGAGACCAGGCGAGCCCATCCCCTGGCACAGGATGGCAGGATAGAAGATGGGATTAATCGGGAGAGAGGCCTGCTTAAGTATTTAAAGAGCCAGGCATCGTACATAATTGACAGCAGCCATACCTTGACCCGGGAACTGAAGGCGGAGATAGATGATATCTTTGCGCATGGGAAAGATTACAAGAATCTTTATATTACAATACTTTCGTTTGGATACAAATATGGGATACCGCACGATGCAGATTTGGTCTTCGACGTGCGGTTTTTGCCAAATCCCTTTTACGTGGATGAATTGAAGCTGAAGACCGGTCTTGACAGGGAGGTGCAGGATTATGTAATGGGCTTCAAGGAAGCGGGGATATTCCTTGAAAAATTGCAGGATCTCCTGCTCTTTCTGATACCGAATTACGTGCTTGAGGGTAAGCATCAGCTAGTGATCGGGATCGGCTGCACGGGAGGAAAGCATCGCAGCGTGACTCTTGCGGGCAAGCTATATGAGCATTTGAGCCGCGAGGGGGGCTATGGGCTGAAGATAGATCATAGGGATGTAGAAAGGGACAACAAAAGATAGGATAATGTCGTTCTCTCAGGAAATAAAGAATGAGATCGGATCCATTGAATTGCGGGCGAGACACTGCTTGATCGCCAGACTCGCAGGGATATATCTCATGTGTGGGGCAGTGCGCGAAGGAAGGGACAAGAGCCTCATCACATTTCAAACGGATAATGTGAAAGTGGCTCTTATCTGCTTTACATTACTGAAAAAAACGTGTAAAATAGGAATTAGTGTCTGCGTAAGGGCGGCTGTCCATTGCAAGGGAAGACAGCTAAAACTGCATAAGTATATAGTGCAGGTGCAAGGCAGCGAGGTTCAGCAAGTGAAATCCATGCTTAAGCTAAATGAAGCCAACCCGGTCAGTTGCCGCCTCCTAGAGAAAGAATGCTGCAAGAGAGCCTTTTTGGGCGGGGTTTTCATGAGTTCTGGCTCGATTGCGGATCCAGATAGGGCGTATCACTTTGAAATTGTTTGTCGAAACTCTGAAATTGCCAATTTTTTAATAGAGTTTCTGTCATCTTTTGGGATAAATGCAAAGTCGGTACCGCGCAGAAACAATCATGTGGTCTATATCAAGGATGGAGACCAGATTTCTTATCTCCTCGGGTTCATGGAGGCCAGCAAGGCCTATCTCGATATGGAGAATGCCAGGGTGACTAAGGAGATGAGGAATGAGATTAACCGCAAGGTTAATTTCGAGGCGGCAAATATTGGAAAAACTGTCAGGTCTGCTATGCGTCAAGTAGAGGACATCGAATTTATTCGAGATAATGGCGGCTTTTCGCTGTTGAATAGCTCGCTTCGAGAAATGGCTGAAGTCAGGCTGGAATACCCGGAGGCCTCGCTGAAGGATCTGGGGACTCATTTAGAACCCCCGGTAGGCAAGTCGGGTGTTAATCACAGGCTGCGGAAGCTAGAGGAGATTGCCGCTGAAATGCGGCAAAGCATACAGTGAGTTTAGAGGGTTTCTGTATGATCCAATGCCTAAAATAGGCGTGGGAGAGGGTGTATTATGAAAGAAATGTCAGTAAAGGTCGCAATCAGCGATGCGGTCAATGCGATTGGCAGCGAAGTGGCGCGGCCAATTGCTATGCTGGTACAGTTAGCCAGCGAGTACGATTCAAGCATCTACATCAATTTCAATGCTAAGCACGTAAACGCTAAGAGCATTATGGGTGTCATGACGCTTGCGCTTAAGAATGGTGACGATGTGAATATTGTCACGGATGGCTCCGATGAAGAGATTGCCTGTGAGAAAATCGGGCAGTATCTGGCTGGAGTTTGAACAGCGATAGCTGAAAAAATCAACAGGCGGCTGGAGATTTCCCGCAAAACGATACTTTATTTTCCCATTAATGCTAGCTTAGAAAGCATGGGTGGCGGAGGTTAAGATTTATTTGCGGCGGTTTCTTTGGCCGCCTTATCTTTTTGTTATGCAAAACTTAAGATTATTATTCATATATAATGGGCATGCTGGGAATCAAAAGATCCTAAGCAGATTATCAGAAGTCGTAGATATTTTCGTGAAAGCTGGATTCATGGTGACGGTATATCCTACGCAGGGACAGGGCGATGCCATCCGGGCGGCGAGCGAAAACAAAGATGAGTTTGACCGCATAGTTTGCTGTGGCGGAGACGGGACTCTGTATGAGGTTGTTCGGGGGCTTTATTGTAATGAAATGGCTGGTCCCGAGCATGTAGGAGGCGGGGATTGCGCGGGGGGGATAAGCGTCCCGATAGGCTATATCCCCGCCGGAAGCACCAATGATTTTGCCAATTCACTGAAATTGCCAAAGGACATTATAGAAGCAGCAGAGGTGGCGGTGCATGGCCGCAGCTTTCTCTGCGATATGGGGAAATTCAATGAAAAGCCATTCGTCTATGTGGCGGCCTTCGGGATATTTACTGATGTTTCATACGAGACGAGCCAGGATATGAAGAATGCGATTGGGCATATGGCATACCTGGTGGAAGCCTTGAAGCGTCTGCCGCAAATGAGGACATACAAGGTCAGGGTCGAGTACGATGATAAGGTCCTGGAGGATGAATTTATTTATGGGATGGTGAGCAATTCGATTTCGGTAGGCGGCATTCAGAAGATTACCGGGAATGATGTCTACCTGGATGATGGGCTCTTTGAGGTTACTTTGATCAAGCCGCCAACAGACCCGCTTGATTTTCAGGAAATTGGAATGGCGATAGTGTCCGGAAATGAGGACATCAGAGTGATAAAAAAATTCAAGACAGAAAAAATCAGATTTTTCTCAAAAGAGCCGCTTTCATGGACTTTGGATGGAGAATTCGGGGGAAGCGTGAAAGAAGCTGTCTTGGAGAACGTACACCATACGCTGCCGCTCATAGTGCCAAAGGATCAGGAGCTCCCCTCGCTTGAATTGATAGGAAATAATCAGTAATCGTAACTATTCAGAACCCCCTGCCCGCACCTCGCAAAATTGATTTCTTGATCGATTTTAGACAATCGGAAATCAATTTATTCGAGGTGTGTGGGAGGTAACTATCTCAAGGGGTTCTGAATAGGTACGAGTAATCACATCACACTGGGGTGTCCGCCTTGGCGGACTCTTACTCATCGTCCCATTCAGGGAGACCATTTCTCTGCCTTTCTTTGGCCTCTTCTAAGGTGATGCGGCGCGGAGTTTTATTCAAGTATTCAATCAAGGCATCCACTCCCTCGCCAGTCACATTGTTAATAGGGAATATCTCATAGCAGCCAGAATTGATGAGCCACTGTCTGACCATTGGGACATTCGCGTTTGGAGAATCAATCTTCGTGATTATCCCGATCAAGGGACGGGTGACAAAGCTTTGGCAGGAAGCTTCAAATACGCTGTAAGGCTCGTCCGCTGCCATCAAGATTGCTATTACGTCCGCTTCAAAGGAGAAGCAGCCCAGCGCGACTCCAACATTCTTATTTTCGGCATATTCACCGGGAGTATCTATTGCGTATGTGTCCCATGTCTTGGTATATTGGGTTTTTTCGTAGTGGAGCTCCTCGCCTTTAAGCACCTGAGTCAGGGAAGTCTTTCCCGCTTCGCTCCGTCCCATTAGAAAAAGCTTTTTCATCTCTCTGACACCTTGCATACCTTGAAATGCAGCTCGTTTCGGAAGAATTCGACTGCCTCTATTATTGCCGTCCTCACTTCCACGAGGGGACCCGTGATGAACAGGGCTCCGCTGAATCTGTCCATGAAGCCTATATCCACGCTTCCGCTTTTTACCGCAATGTCCGCGGCTATCACGATCCCCTCCGGCGGTGTCATTCGCAGGATTCCTATCGAGTCCCCTGTATGGTCCTCTCCCTCATGCACTCCTATATGCAGCCCAAGATTCCTGTATACGCTAGTCTCCGATACGCCTATTATATGGGCGAGAATGACTTCCTTTCCCCGGACTCTGACCCTCACGATACGGACTTTTTGCTGCTTTTCGGTTAAAGCGGTCTCTTTTGTCCTGTCAGAGGGCTTCATGGAGTAATCTCTTAATATTTTCTCGAACAGCTCTTTGGGTGTGAGCTTCTCAGTCTCGTCAAATGCGTTCATCTCTTTGTCACCGGGCACACGACGTAGTTCAAAGTGTCCCTAAAATAAGACACAATTTCCTCAATTGAGGAAGTAACTTCTGCAATTTCTCCCGTGATTATTAAGGTTCCGGTGAAACGGTCAGCGAAACCCAGGTAAATGTCGCCGCTCTTGACCGCAATGTCAGAAGCAATTACCGCCGATTCTGGCGGGGTCATATTCATTATTCCGATAGCTGAAGAAGAATAATCTATGGAAGGGTTCAAGCCCAGTTTTTGGTACACAATTGGCAGCGGGCCTCCTATGATATGAGCCAGGGTGATTTCCTTTCCCGCTACTGTCTCCTGAACTATGCGAAGCTGTTCCCTTTCCTCTGCCATTAAAGCATCCTCCTTGAATGGATTATTTAAAACAACTATAACCCTAACTATATACCTATTTTTTCTTGGTGACAATTATTTGAAATAGGTAACTTTTCAGAACCCCCTGGAATTAGGTCAAATTTACTGTTCAAGCTTGATTGAAAGCAGTAAATCTGAACTGATTCTAGGGGGGAACGGTATTTACCGCCCTACTAGCCAAGCAAAATTTGATTTGCAATTGCTTGAATCGATTAAGAAATCAAATTTTGCTTGGGGTAGCGGGTAGGGGCGTCTGAATAGTTATGAAATAGGCTTGAATAAAAGCCTTCCTGTATCATCGCGTCCAGCCAATTTACCTCTTAGTATATCGCCAGAGGAACCAAAGGGATTTTCTAAGAACACCTTTAAGTATCTCTTGGTATATCCTGAGAGAGGGTCTTCTAAAAGCAGCTCTGCTTCAGGGCGCTCTTTCAATATGGAATCCTCAAATAAGCGCTTATTATGCTCACAGAGCTCCCGTAATATTTGGCTTCTCTTCTGTTTCACAGCCTGTGTAATCTGCCCCTCCATCGAAGCCGCCCTTGTCCCGTTTCTGATAGAATAAGCAAAAATATGGGTCTCGTAGAGTTTTATTTCTTTTAGGAAATCAAAGGTTTCCTGAAATTCATCATCTGTCTCCCCGGGGAAGCCCACAATCACATCTGTAGTGATTGCAGGATGATCATAAAAAGAGCGCAGCAAATCGACCTTTTCTTGGTACTCAGAAGAAGTGTAATGTCGGTTCATTCTTTTAAGTACCCTGTCAGATCCGCTTTGCAAAGAAAGGTGGAAGTGGGGGCAGACCTTATCCGACTGCAATAAGGCTCTTACAAAATCCTCCGTGATTATCCTGGGCTCTAGGGAGCTTAAGCGTATCCTTTTAATGCTTGCAATATCGGAAATGGCCAATATCAGGTCCTGCAGCCGCTCTTTATCCGATGTTCTGTCCAGTCCATAGGACGATACGTGGATTCCTGTAAGTACTATTTCTTTGTAGCCCTTATCCCCTAACTTTCTGGCTTCATTCACAAGAGTCCTTATGGGCGGGCTCTTTATCCTGCCCCTGGCATACGGGATGACACAGTACGAACAGAACATATTGCAGCCATCCTGGACCTTCAAGAAGGCTCGGGTGTATCCGCCTGTATCGGCCTTGGGAGAACCATCGAAAATAGACTGCTCTGACGCGGCAGTGCTGGAATCAGGAAAGCCGGCCGTCAAGGGGTCTTTTGTTTCGAGATACTCCATCACCTTTTCGGGGAGAGAATCTTTCTCTTTATTTGCCACCGCCAGGTCTATGCCGTCGGCAAGTACCGTTTCGCCCCCCTTGGTGTCCACATAACAGCCCACGGCTGCTATGCAGGCATTGGGATTCATGGCTCTCGCCCTATGGAGCATCTGTCTGGACTTTCGGTCTGCTATATTGGTGACTGTGCAGGTATTAACCACATAAATATCGGCAGGTGAATCAAAGGACACCTGCCGAAAGCCTAATTTCAGAAAGGATTCCCTCATCCTCTCCGTTTCGTAAGCATTAACCTTGCATCCCAGATTGTGGAATGCGACTCTGTAATTCTTGGGATTTATCATAGTAGATTATAGTGCTATCCCCTTATTTATAAGAGATTCCCAGGAAAAAGGGAATGAGTTTCAAACGACCCGCAAACCTGCGCTTCGCATTTTGCTGTCCGGTGCCATGGACTGATTAATTGCTTTTTTGGGAGGGTAGATTCCCCAAAATTGTTGCTATTCACGGTCAAAAAAGCTGACCGTGAATAGCAATACAAGGGTCTAATATTGCAGCCGAATGCTCCCGGTGTAGGCTTCTGAGAATGTCAAGGAGTTTGTAATGGACTCATATTTGACATATTTCTTCGGTATTTTCCTTATGTTTCCATCTGGCATCTTGACTTTGACAGTCACTTTGGGCTGTCCGTTTCCCCTGCGCTTCATAGTAAGAGCGGCGATATTATCTGAGGATACCGTGAAAGGTACAATAGTTATCGTAATATTTCCGCCCAGGTCGCTGGATGAGAACCTCACCCCCTCATCAGTGACAATTGATGTGATGGTAGCCGTCCCTATCTTGTTTGAATTCTTTATATTGACTTTCTTTACAGGCACCCTCGTCTTTCCGCCGTCTATGCTGACCTGTAATAAGGACATAGAGATTAAAGATTTTTTCCAGCTCTTTCCAGTATAGGCAAGAGATTCAGGGTAATAAAAGAATACGCTGCCGGTATTCTTGGAAACTGTTTCGCCAGCCGAATTCAGAGGTTTTTCTGCTGTATTCTTGCTGAGTCCAGCAGCGTTCTTATCGCTATCGCTGGATTTGTCGTTGTTTTCGGTTTCGTTCTCGACCCATTTAGCGTAAAGCGTGACATTGGATGTCACCTTGTCCGCATCAAAGTCCCAAAGCTGGGTTAAAGTTGGGTTTTTGTACCATCCAGAAAAAATAAATTTCTCATGCGCAGGGTCTGCGGGCCTCGACACCAGGGATCCTGCCTCGACTTTCTGAGGTGTAACAGCGCTTCCGTCCCCCGTGTTGAACGTGACAGTGAATACTTCGGGCTCTTTCGCGATTTCGGTCCATTTGGCATAGAGAGTGAGATTTGAGCTCACCCTGTCATGGTCAAAATCCCAAGGCGTAGTAAAACCTGAATCTACGTACCATCCATTGAACACATATCCGTTTTTTGTAGGATTTACTGGCTCTTCAACGAGTCCATTTTCTGAGACTTGCTGCGGATAGATAGGGGTCCCTTCATTACTGTCAAATCCTACTGTATAGTAAGTGACTTCATCCTTATGCTCATCGTTGGATTTTTCTCCAGAATCTCCATTTGCATTTTCACTAGGAGTCGTATCCTCCAGTGTAGAATCCTTCGCCGTGTCTGTTTCATCGGTCTCGTTGCCGCTTGGGGCTTTGGTTGAATCGTCAAGGGTGTTCTCGCTCGGAACTGTATCAGAGCCATTGACGTCATTCCCGCTCGGAACTGTATCAGAGTCATTGACATCATTCCCGCTCGGAGCTGTATCAGAGCCATTGACGTCATTCCCGCTCGGAACTGTATCGGAGTCTTTGATAGCATTCTCGCTCAGGGTATTATCTGAATCGCTGATATCATCCGTTTGGTCGGTCACGTTGTTTTCTGCATTATTGGCTTCCTCGGCACCGTTCTCGCTGGGACTTTGCGGAGCCTGGGGCTTCTCATTGCTTTCGTCTTCATTGCCTTCGTTCTTACTGTCTGCATTATTGTCGCTTTCGGTATCTTCAGCGGGAGATTCTTCTGTCCAGATAGCATAAAGTGAGAGATCTTGATTCACTCTGTCACTATCAAAGTCCCATTCCTGAATCTCTCCCCAATAATCATAATAGCCCCATCCCTGGAATTCATAGCCGCTTCTAACAGGCATTTCAGGCTCGGATAATGTTTGCCCTCTTCCAATGGTTTGGGAAGAAATAGTGACGCCCTCGCTCTGGAAAGTCACCGTGACAGTGTCCCACTTCGCATAAAGAGTGATATCCTCTGTCACAGAATCCAGATAGAAGTTCCATTCATCGGTGCATTCTTTGTCCCTGTACCAGCCTAAGAAGCGGATGCCATCAAAATAAGGATTGGTTGGCTTGGTAAGAGTATCTCCGTTGACCACTTCTTGGCTGGAAACAGCGGAACCGCCCATGGAATCAAAGGCAACAGTATGTATCTTATTCCACTTTGCAAAAAGTGTCATATTGCTCTTGACCTTGTCGGAAGAAAAGTCCCATGCTTCGGTCAATTCAGCGTCTTTGTACCATCCATCGAACGCATAGCCTTCTTTGGTGATCTCGGCTGGCTCGGTTAAAAGAGAATTCCTGTCGACCGTGACAGGATCTGCCTCGCTTCCGCCATTGGTCTCATAGGTGACAGTATATTGGATTACATAACCGCTGTCTTGTTCATTCTCATAGTCGAGGGTAAAGGTGCCAGATGTTTGTAATTCAGACTCTGAGGGACCAGTGCCCAGATGATAGGTCACAGTATTGCCGTCAAGGTCTATGCCATAGATATCATAGTAGGAATAGGGGTTATTTACGGTCTTAATCAAAGTCCCATCTTCCCGGTCGATCACAAAGATCTTGTCCTGTCCTGCGACTATGAGTTGGGTGCCATATCTTTCGATATCGGAATAAGGCCATAGCGCTAAAGTGGTGAGGTCGGAGCCGCTGCCGCTTTCCATATCGAAGACTCTTAGGGAATAGGCGCTGCCGTAATTATAAGCATAGTACGCCTTATCGGACTTTACCGGGATTTTAGAAGCTATGTTCTGATTCGTCCAAAAGGCATTGTCTAAAGCAGTGCTGCTGGGATTATTGGAATATACGTCATTCCCGTAGGCATTCACCCAGTCGGTAATGCTGTAATATGAAGAGTTTTCGGTATGTCCGAATTCGTCTCTGCTCTTCAAGAAATAGGTGTACTGACAATAGGATGGGTACATCAGAGCATTTGTCTTGTAGTAAGTGCCAACAGAGCCCACAGGGTCGTCCCAGGTGCAGTCTGCGAAGAACTTCTGGCTTCCTATAGTGACCAGGTTCCAGGCGTGATTCAGGCCGTTACTGGTAATCATGTCACAGCCGATGCCCAGCTTGTTCAAGAGATATTTGAATGCCAGTGAATAGCCCTGGCAAACGGCAGACTCATTTACCAAAGCGCTGTAAGCATCGAACTTTTTCAAAGAAAGGTCGTACTGCGCATGGGTCACAATATAGTCATGGATATAGAGGACCTTTTGCAGATCATTGAATTCAGGATCCACCCCATCCAGTATCTCATCGACCTTTTCATCGAACACAGGTATATCGCTGGCGGTAAAGCCGGACTTCCTATAGAATACTAAGCTTTCGGCATAATATCCCCAGGATGAGTATTGAATATTATTGGAAACATAAAAAAGCTCAGGATGATTATTTAGTACTATTCCCAACAAAGATTTAAGGGTGCTGTCATAAGCTGGAATGGAGTAGGAAGAGACATTTACGGTACAGCTTGCGGATGACGCCCCCCATTTTTGCAGCTGTGAGACAACGTAGCTCTCGGCATCCAGATAGCTTCCCACATTTTCGAGGCTGCCCTCGCCATCGGTCTTTTCAAAAAGACCGCCGCTTTGCAGTACGTTATCCAAATTTAAGGACTTTTTGGTCTGAGCCTCGGCTGCCGAAACGGGAAGGATGCCGCTTGCCGTCAAAGCTGCCGAGAGCAGGATAGCAATCATTTTTTTATTAATCATCTCATGCTCCTCCTAAAAAACTTAATCAGAGTCACTCTAGCAGATTTTTTTTTATTTATCAAATCGGCCTGTGTTGAAATATTTCAGCGAATAAGCTATACTAATACCCAACTATGGTACAGAAATATGAAATAATCCGCTCGTCAAGGAAGACTTTGGGGATAGAGATAAGGAGAGACGGCAGTCTCTTGGTTCGTTCTCCCAGGCGGCTCTCAAAGGAACGCATAGAGCAATTCCTGGAGAAGCACTCCGATTGGATATTGAAGCACCAGACCAAAGTGATGGAGCAGGTAGATAAGGCGCAGGCTGTCGAGACCTTGACTCCATCTGAAATCAGGGCGCTTGCTGAGAAGGCGGCTTTAGTGATACCGGAAAGAGTCCGGTATTTCGCTCCGATAGTGGGGGTGAAATATGGGCGGATAACTATCAGAAAGCAAAAGACCAGGTGGGGAAGCTGCAGCGGGAAGGGGAACCTGAATTTCAATTGCCTGCTCATGCTGGCTCCGCCGGAAGTATTGGACAGCGTCGTCGTGCATGAACTCTGTCATTTGAAGGAAATGAATCATTCTGAGCGTTTTTATAAGGAGGTGCTCAGAGCCTATCCTGAGTACCACAAATGGCATGGCTGGCTCAAAGAGAACGGAGCCGAACTTCTGCAAAAGGGAAATTGTGTATGAATCTAGCTGAAATATCTGATAAGAACATTAAACAGGTCTTGGAATATAGCTGGAGGGATGTCAATTCTTCCATGGACGGCATGAGGTCGATGTTTGACCTGGTGCGGCTGGTGGATGCCGAGGAATGTAGGGAGATTTTCGTGGATAAGGGCCGGCTTTCCTTTGGGAATGAGTGCTTTGCGGTCTGGGGAGCGGACCACCGCTGTGCGAACTGCACCAGCTTCAAGGCCTGCCACACGCATCAGAGGAAGAATCGGCTGGAATACTATGGCGAGAGGGAGTACCAGATCCAGTCCATACCTGTGCGGATAACCATGGGCGATGAGTCCGTTTATTCGTGTACGATGGAACTTATTAACTTCGCTGAGAAAGATGAAAGAATCAGCGATGGTATCGAGAAGGACGGGATCGAAACCAAGGGATATATATCTACTCATGACGGTCTCACGGGGCTTCTCAATTGGGATGGCTTTTGTCGGGAGGCCAGGGGGCTCATTTTGGCGAATCCGGGCAGGCCTGCTGTGATGATTGCCGCGAATATCCAGGATTTTAAGCTTGTGAATAGCCTCTTCGGTCGGAACAAGGGCGATGAGATCTTGATAGAGATCTCGAATTATCTAAAGAACCTTTGTCAATACGACGCTCCTGAAGATTCAGATTTGAGCAAGGCAGGGGTCTGCAGCCGTGCCGGCGCAGATAATTTTGCCGTTTGCTTGATTAAGACCGATGGACTGAATGAGAGAATAGAGAAAATCGTTGAAAGCGTCAAGGGGCTCATTGATAGCCCTGTATATCGCTTGAATATTCATTTCGGGATCTGCGAAGTGGACAACGACTCTTTGCCCATATCCATACTTTACGACAGGGCCTATATGGCTATGCAGACCATTCAGAATCAAAGGGAAACCAATATGGCTTTCTTTGATGAAGAAATGCTTAAAAGCGCCCTGCATGAGCAGGCGGTCATCAGCGATTTTGAGCATAATCTGCAAAGCGGGCAGTTCGTGATCTTCCTTCAGCCCCAGGTCAATAAGGATGGGCGCATTGCGGGCGCGGAGTGCCTCGTGAGGTGGGTGCTTCCGGATGGAAAGATGATTCCCCCGTTTGAATTCATTGGTATTCTGGAGCAATCTGATCTGATTGCATCGCTGGATAAGTACGTCTGGGAATTGGCGGCGAGGCAGCTGCATGACTGGCAGGGGACGCCGTTTAGCGATATTTATCTTTCCATCAATGTTTCCCCGAAAGATTTCTTTTATGTGAATGTGTCGGAAGAACTGAGGAATCTCTGCGACAAATACAGCGTGCCGCCGAAGATGCTCCATGTTGAAATTACGGAGACGGCAGTTGCTGATGAGACT
>JAGBNY010000027.1 GCA_017634175.1 Lachnospiraceae bacterium | reverse complement strand
GGACGAAGTCTATCCTTGGCTCTATTGGGAAGATTGATACCATGAGCAAGGACGTGACCTGGGAAACTGAGAATGTCGCGGCGGCCAGCGAGGAGCAGAGCGCTTCGATGCATGAGATTTCAACCGCCGCCGAGAAGCTCGCCTCCTCGGCTCTGGAATTGCAGAATTCCGTGGAACATTTCAAGCTGTCATAAGGATAATTCCATAATCTCACTACCAAACCTGGGCCCTGATTGCTTCTTGAGTGGACAGTACACCGTGTAGGTGCGAGCTAAGTTTGTCGTATGGTGGTGACATTATTCTATCTGTACGGTTGAAAGCCCCTAACGGCGTTCATAGCCGTATAGATAGAAAATGTCATCCATCCGCCGGGCAGGGTGGTTTTTTAGGATCCATAAAATCGAGTAGGGGTCTTTTCTCCCTACTCGATTTTATGGATCCTTAGTGTATAGGGAGCGGTTTCATGTGGAAGAATGAGACGGATAGAAAGGCGGTTTTCGAGAATGGGATTCTTCCCTGCTTCGTCTATGGAAACAGGCAGGAATATAATACTTTGAAGAGACCCCGCCCCATGCATAGCCATGATTCGCTCTGCGAGCTCCTTCTATGCTACAGTGGGAGTGGACTATACCATGTAAAGGACGAGGAATACTCAGTATGTGAGGGAGATGTAATAATGTCCAATGCGAGGGAGATGCACGAGGTTGTATCTACGGAGGAAACGGAGATTGGGACATATTGCTTCGGCTTCTCGGAGCTGCATTTCAAGGGGCTTCCATTGAACCATATGGTGCCTGATGGCGCTTCCTATATCCGACATTCCGGCAACAAGTACCCCTTGTTCCGTGATCTTGCGGAGGAAATTCTGGATAATGAGCAGGGGACAGCCCTTGAAAGAACGAATGTTCAATTTCTTGCAATATCCCTTCTTATGATGGCCTATGCAATCCCGATAGAGCAAAAGAGCCTGATAATCACGGACAAGACTTCTCATATAGTGTCTAAGGTAAAGGACTATATAGGCGCTCATTTCACGGAAAGTATCGCCCTGTCGGATATTGCTGAAAACTTATCATTCAGTCCTACCTACATCTCCCATGTATTCAAGAAGATGACGGGCTACTCCCCGATTGACTATGTGATAAGGTGCCGCATAGGGTATTCCCAGACGCTGCTCATATCCAGCGAGCTCTCAGTCCAGCACATAGCGACCAAGGTGGGCTATGACAATATCGCCCACTTCCAGACTCTTTTCAAAAAGGTGGTCGGAATCACCCCCTTCCAATATCGGGCTAATTACCTGAAGTCGTTGAGGGGAGAGCGCAGCCAGATGTGATTAAATGATGTCATCGCACCCTGGGGTGTGAACGTTTCTCGGCAGACAGCGCGCCATGCGCTTGCGGGAACGGATCCATTCCCGCTAAAAAGCAGGCGGGGTCAGGGTACTCCGATTTTTAAGACTATAGGAGGTTTATGAATGAAAAAAACTATCTCGATCATGCTTTGCCTGTTTTGCGTATTCCTCATGGCTTGCGGGAGCCGTCAGACGCCTCAGATATCTAAAGTATCTCAAACACCTAAGACTTCCAAGGCCTCTGCGAGCGTTGCTGCCGATGGCTTTACGATGGCTATTGCCTGGACGGATGAGCCAAGTGCCTACAGCATTCAATGCATGGGACTTACGGCAAAGGAAACAGGGGAAAACTTCACTACCTTGGACATGATTCGTTCATACGACTTAAGCTACGATGAAAAAGGCATGCTTGTTGACGCAACCGATTCGAATGGAATTCTTACACACGAGGCTGCAAGGCTCGTCAAGGAAAATACCTGGCTCAATTCGAACGTGGAAGAAGTGATGGAGGGAGTGGACTGCATCATATTTCCGGGCGGCAAGGATATAAGCCCAACGCTCTATTATAATGAGCAGTCTTGGCACGGCATTGAGGAAGATACTTCTTATAGCGCGGAGCGGGACGTGTCTGATTACTTATTGATGGATTATTGTCTGGATAATGATATTCCGATTCTTGCGATATGCAGGGGGATGCAGATGCTGTCTGCGGTTTCCGGCGCGGATATGATCCAGGATATCCAGACCTGGCTAGCAGAACAGGGTATCGAATACACGGATATCCATCGTGATCCGGAGAAAAAAAGACTGGTGCCGCATCCTGTCACCGTCTTGTCCAAAGATTCACTTTTCTATAATATTACGGGCAAGATTGCCATTGACAATTGCCCATCCTGGCATCATCAAATGGTTGGGAATGTAGATGGCACAAGGCTTACTGTCACGGGTGAAACTGATACGAATGGCATAAATACTATTGAAGCCGTGGAAAGGGCAGACCGCGCCTTCTGCCTCGGGCTGCAATTCCATCCAGAGGTCGCAGTTGGGAAAATTGTGAAAAGCGAAGCTGATGCCGGGGATTTCTTTGATTACGATACGGCAATGTCATTTTTTAAGGCGCTGATTGAAGCGGGTAAAGAATATGATAAAGAGGAATTAGAGAGGGCGGCTTGATTTTTCATAAAATCCAGTCCAAGGCAGGTCTAAGACCTGCCTCTTTTTGTGCGATAAGGCCGTCAAGCGGCCGCCGTGCTTGTATGAGCGTACATTTGACAGCTCCTAACTACATCTGGAAGCATTAGCTGCCGGATGTACGCATTGCGTAATCGATCAGGGGCAATCATATCCTATGAAAAGTGCTCCGATGCCGGCTTGACACAGTGTCAGTATATGGATATAATACTGTTCGTTATGAAGTCAAAGTTAAAATCTAAGAAAGATTAATGCTCTTATGCCTGGAAAACAAAATTCTAAGATAAGAAGGATAGTGGATGTCGGGATGACAGTCCTCCTGCTGTGCCTGATGGCTTATCAGGTGACGGGTGAAGCCTTGCACGAGTGGATCGGCATGCTCATGGTACTATTGGCCATAATCCACCAGATATTGAACAGAAGGTGGTACGGCGCGATATTCAAGGGAAGGTACAATGCTTACCGGGCGCTCGCTGTGGTGATCAACGCAGCTCTGCTTTTGTCCTTTGCGATGACGGCATTTTCGGGGATGGCCATGAGCGCTCATGCAGTGCCCTTCCTGTATGGGATGACGAGGGTGTCAATCGCAAGAAGAATGCACCTGGCTATGTCCCACTGGTCCTTTGTCCTCATGGGGCTGCACCTCGGAATGCATATCCCGATGATGACGGCAAAACTAAAGCTTAAGGATAAGATAAAAACGGCTTTTTCAGCAATATTCTGCTGTATTGCGGGCATAGGGCTGTATTTTTTCATTAGAAACGGCATAGTGGACTATCTGTTCTTGCGGGTTCCCTTTGCGTTCCTGGACTATGAGAAGGCGGGAATATTAGTGTTTCTGGAGAATTTGCTGATGCTTTTATCCTGGGCTTATATCGGGTCGCAAGTGGCAGCGCTGTTGAGGAGTACTTAAATGAAAAATGATGAAAAGAAAAATCCGCTTATCCCAGTGGTATTCATTATGGCGACAATTATCTTAGGGCTCGCTCTTAATATTGCATTGGGTAAGGGGAAGCAGGGAAACGATGGAGACTGGAGCCAAACGAATGAAGCGGCGGCACAATCAGGAGAAGAGAGCATGACGGGCAAAAACTCTTCGATCCAAAAGGGTCAGGCTGTC